>JAUWPF010000018.1 GCA_030611745.1 Chloroflexota bacterium
CGTGCTCCTTCCTCTTCCTGGTTTGCCTTATATGCATGTTTACGCTCTTTATTTGGCTTCTCTCTGGGGGCCAGGGCGGCCTCTTTCCCTGCTCTTTCCTCGGCCTGTTTGGCCTTTTTAGCATCTATAGTGTCTTGCCTGGCCTTTTCTCTGGCAGCCAGGTCAGCCGCTTTGGCTTTTTGGCGTCTTTTTACTCTACGCTTCAATATTGGGTAGTTACACCACTCGCAGTAGTCACCGCTAGTGTTTTGACCACAGTTGGGACATCTAACCATTTGACGCCTCAAATTTTACAGCTTACAAGATACAGTATAGCATAATACCTGTGTAAGTGAATAAAGTTTGTTGACAACGCAGTACTAGGTCTGGTTTCTATCACAGAAGCGAAGAGGGTCCGGTCTTGACCAGTGAATAAGACAAAATGGATAAGATGTGCAATTAGATAGCAAAACGTCTCTTCGTTGGCTCCTGGCAAAAATTCTTACCTGCTGGTGAATATGATATGGCGCTGCCACCGGGATGAACCCTGGGGGAAGTCGGAGCGGAAGTGAGCACCGCGGCTCTCTTCCCGGAGCAGTGCCGCCTCGGTTACCAACCGGCCGGTAAACACCAGGTTATTTAGCTCGTAAGAGGGGCGGTCTGTGGGTGGAGGCAGGGCCCCCTGCCATGCCGCCAGGGTATCGGCGGCACCGGTCAGGCTTTCCTTATCGCGGATAATGCCTACTTTATCCCAGTGGAGCTGTTGTACTCCCGAGAGACTTGGAGCCGGCACCGCCTTAGGTGCCTGCCGCTGGCTTAATGAATGGCGGACCTCCGTGCCTTTGGCGGCAGCCGCTGCCTTTGTTTTAACGCCGCGTTTGCTTTTTTCCATCGCCCTCTTGCTGAACACAATTACTTCCAGCATTGAGTTTGAAGCCAGCCGGTTTGCCCCGTGGACTCCGGTGCAGGCGGTCTCGCCGCAGGCGAACAGTCCCGCGATATTGGTTTCCCCCCAGCTATCGGTCTTGATGCCGCCCATCATATAGTGGGCGGCCGGCGCTACCGGCACCAGCCCCCTGGTGACGTCCAGCCCGTGGTCCAGGCAGAAGCGGTAGATATGGGGGAAGCGGGTGGTGACGGTGCGTGGCGACAGGTGGGTAACATCGATGAATACCCTGTCTGAGCCCGTCTTTTTCATCTCGTAGAGGGTGCTGCGGGCTACGATGTCCCGTGGTGCCAGGTCGCCATCCGGGGTGTAGTCAGGCATGAAGCGGTAGCCCTCTACGTTGCGCAGTATCCCCCCCTCACCCCTGACGGCTTCCGAGATGAGAAACGGGGTTACCCCGGGCAGGCGCAGGGCGGTGGGGTGGAACTGGAAGAATTCCATGTCGATAATCTCTGCCCCGGCCTTGTAGGCGAGGGCTATCCCGTCACCGGTGGCGATATCGGAGTTGGTATTAAACTTGTATAGCTGTCCCGCGCCGCCGGTGGCCAGGATAACGAAGCGGCACTCGAACTCCATGGTGGAGCCGGTACGGCAATCAAGGGCTTTTACTCCCTTAGCCTCCCCTTTTTCCACCACTATCTCGGTGGCGAGGCAGTCTTCGAGCACCTGGATTTTGGAGGAACGCACCCGGTTGCTTAAGGTAACCTCGATATGTTCCCCGGTGGCATCGCCCCCGGCGTGCAGGATGCGGGGTATACTGTGGGCTGCCTCCATGGTCAGGGCGATCTCTCCGTCAAGGGTATCGAAGGGCACTCCGAGATTGACCAGGTCAGCGATGCGGTCGGGGGCTTCGGTTACCAGGATGCGCACTGCCTCTTCGTCGCAGAGGCCGCCGCCGGCGGCGATGGTATCCTTGAAATGCAGGTCGGCGGAGTCATTCTTGCTGATGGCAGCCGCGATGCCCCCCTGGGCATGCCTGGTATTGCAGTCCTCAATGCTGCCCTTGGTGATAATGAGCACGCTTCCCTGTTTTTCTGCCAGGAGCGCCGTGTAAAGCCCGGCAATGCCGCTGCCTACTATAATATAGTCATAGTTCATCAGGTTGCCCCTTTAGATGGCCAGCATCCGCTCGACCGCCTCTCTGGCCTTAAGACGTACCTCCTCGGGCACGGTGACGGTGTTCTGTTTTAATTCCATCGTCTGAGCCAGTATCTGGAGGGTCGTCCTCTTCATATCGATGCAGATTTGATTATCGGAAATCAGGTAAAATGACCTGTCCGGGTTCTCCAGGTGCAGTCGGTGAAGCAGTCCCTCCTCGGTGCCAATGATAAAGCTCTTGTGGGGGCTTGCCTTCACGTGGCGGAGCATCTGTGAGGTGCTGAGGGCGGCCTCGGCCAGGGCTATTACCTCGGGGCGGCACTCGGGGTGGACGATTGCCCTGGCTTCGGGGTGGCGCTTCATTGCCCGCTTTAGCTGCTCCGCTTGAATGCGGTGGTGAAGATAGCAAAAGCCGGGGTAGAGGATAATTTTCTTCGTGGTCTGGGTTGAGACATAGTGTCCCAGGTTTTGGTCGGGGACAAAGAGAATCTCGTCACTCTCAAGCGAGTTTACTACCTCGGCTGCGTTGGCCGAGGTACAGCAGATGTCACTCCCGGCTTTGATTTCGGCTGACGAATTTACATAGCATACCACCGCTGCCCGCGGGTATCTCTCCCGCCACTGCCTTAACTCACCGGTAGTGATCATATCCGCCAGCGGGCAGCCGGCGCTACCTTCGGATAGCAGGACGGTGCGCTCCGGGTTCAGGATGACGGCGGTTTCGGCCATGAAGCGCACCCCGCAGAAGACGATTGTCTCGGCGTCTACCTCGGTGCAGCGGCGCGCAAGCTCCAGGGAGTCACCGACAAAGTCAGCTATATCCTGAACTTCGGGCCGCTGGTAGTTGTGGGCGACGATAACCGCCCTCAGCCCTTCTTTTAACCCGGCTATCCTCTCTTCAAGTTGCTTGAGTTCGCTCACTGATAGCCCCTCCTCTACCCGGTGAGGAGAGTGACCCCCGGGAGGAGTATTAGCGGGTAGTTTCTATTTCTCTCGCTTGATGGCGACACTACCCCTGGCGACCCTTATTGTCGTTCCTGATTCCACCTTGATGACGATGCTCTCCTCGCTCGTGCTTTCAATCACCCCATAGATGCCACCGGCGGTAGTTACCCTGTCTCCCCGCTTCAGTTCCTGCACCAGTTCTTCGTGCTCTTTCTGTTTCTTGCGCTGCGGCCTTATCATCAGGAAGTAGAACATGACAAAGATGAGTACCAGGAAGATGAGCATCGGCCATGTGGATGATTCCCCTCCCTCACCCCCCGCGGCGGGCATGCAGCCGCTTAAAGCGACCAGGGGGACGAACAGGGTGACTGCCAGTCCCGAAAGTAACCTTTTGCTTTTCTTCACCTTTCCTCCTTATTTAGCTGTTCCCTGGAGTGACCAGGGGCTCGTTTTCTCAATCCTGACTTTTATCAACTTCCCCGGATAGCCACCGTCACCGGGGAAGAATACCAGTTTACCACTTCTGGTCCTGCCCTGCCACTTATCCCCTTTCTTTCCTTCTACCAGGACCTCGACCATCTTGTCCCGCAGGCGGGCGTTGATTTCGGTGGCGATTCTTTCCTGGAGCTGCTCGAGCCTGTCGAGGTGCTCCTTTTTCTCGGCGGGTGGGATATCATCGGCAAATTTTCTTGAGGCAATGGTCCCCGGCCGGGGTGAGTAGGCGGCGGCGTGGACGGTGTCGAACCTTACCCCGGCGAGGAGGTCCAGGGTCTCCTGGAACTGCGCCTCGCTTTCTGAGGGGAAGCCGACAACGATATCCGTGCTCAAGCCTATTTCGGGAATTTTACTTTTTATCTCGCTGGTGAGCGCCAGGTAGTGCTCTACAGTGTAGCCCCGCCTCATCGCTTTCAGCACCTCGTTGCTTCCTGCCTGAACGGGAAGGCATATCTGCTCGCAGACCTTGTCGAGAGAGGCCACGGTATCGATAAGCCCGTGGCTCATATCCTTGGGGTGATTGGTCAGGAAGCGGATGCGGAGCAGTCCGTTAATGGCATCCAGCTCTTTGAGCAGGTGGGCCAGGTCCGGCCGGTCGGGCAGGTCATGCCCGTACGAGTCCACATTTTGCCCCAGCAGGGTAACCTCTCTGGTTCCCCGCCGCACCAGTTCCTCCACTTCCCTCACTATCTCCTGGAGGGGGCGGCTCCTCTCACGGCCCCGGCGGTAGGGGACGATGCAGTAGGTGCAGAAGTTATTACAGCCCTGAATGATGGGGACAAAGGTGCTGACCTTAGGGTGCCGGGGCAGTGCCGGCTCCGGATTGTCCCTTTCCAGCCACGGCGGCAGCTCTCCGGGTTTGAAGAAGTGGTCCACATGGGGGAAGACCTGTTTGAGCTGGTCTATCCGGGAGTTTACCAGGCAGCCGGTAACAGCCAGGGTCAGGTCGGGGCGCAGCCTTTTTAGTGGTTTGAGGGCGTTTAGCTTGTTTAAGACCCGGTTTTCAGCGCCCTGGCGCACCACGCAGCTATTAAGCACCACCAGGTCGGCCTTCTCGGCGCGGGGTGTCGCCTGGTAGCCCAGCTCCTCCAGGTAGCTGCCCAGCCGCTCCGATTCTGCCTTGTTCATCTGGCAGCCGATAGTCCAGATATAATATTGGGGCACTGTCCTTATCCCTGTCTTGAATATCGCAATTATCTAGGATGGATAGCCTGAAATCAAGGTGGCGGAGGGAGTGGGATTCGAACCCACGACCCCAGTCTCCCAGGGTAAGCGCTTAGCAGGCGCCCGCACTAGGCCTCTATGCGATCCCTCCCCGTCTGTGGAGCAAGCAGTCTGGATATCTGTCTTTGTATTTTACTATATCATAACCCCTTATTTTGCTCAAACTCACTCTTTAAGGACTTTATCAACCTGAAAAGCTTTGTTTGAGGGCTCGGTTGGGCTATGCTATGATGATGGCGGTGGAGATTAACGTTCTGGTTGACCCGGAATTCGAGGGCTGCCTGGATGCAGGCTGGCTTGAGGGCATCGCCGGGGAGGCCCTTACTGCGGCGGGTGCCGCGGCAGGTGCTGAGCTTGGCCTGGTTATCGCCGGCGGGGAAAGGGTGCGCCGGCTGAACCGGGACTACCGGGGGAGGGATGAGCCTACCGATGTCCTCGCCTTTTTCATGCTCCCCGGGCCGGAGGAGAAGTCCCCTCCTTTTGTTTCCCCTCCGGACGGATTAAGGCACCTTGGCGAGGTAATTATTTCCTACCCTCAGGCGGTTGAGCAGGCCGGAGAGCACGGCCATTCCATCAAGCGTGAGCTTACCATCCTGATTATTCATGGTGTGCTTCACCTCCTGGGGTACGACGACGAGGAACCGGGGCCCCGGCGCCTGATGTTGGCCAGGGAAGGGGAAATCCTGAAGCACATCGAGGGCAGCCCTGGCGCTGACCCCGGCTAGGCAGTCTTACTTACCCTTAAACCGGGGCGGCCTCTTCTCAAAGAACGCCTGGACCCCTTCCCGGTGGTCTTCGGTCCTGAAGGTAGTAAAGTCGGCAAAGCATTCCATCTCTATTTGCTGCTGAAGGCTGTTATGAATGCCCCGGTAGATAGCCTGTTTGGTTAGTTCGACGGCGATAGAGGGGCCGCTGGCGATTCTCTCCGCCAGCCCTCTGGCTGCCGGAAGCACCTCTTCCTCGGGGACAGTCCTGATTAGAAGGCCGATTCGCTCGGCTTCGGCGGCATCGAACATATCGCCGGTAAGCATCAGTTCCATCGCCTTAGCCGTGCCGGCGATGCGGGGCAGGAAATAGGTAGCGCCCATATCGGGTACCAGCCCCATCTTGATATAGGCCGAGGAGAACCTGGCTTTCTCCGAGGCGATTCTCATGTCGCACAGCAGGGCGATGGATAGGCCGGCGCCGATAGTCACCCCGTTAATGGCGGCAATGGTGGGTTTCACCAGGCTGTAGAGGGGGCGCGCCGCGGTCTGCATCGTATCGTCCAGTTCCCGGGTCGTCATTTTGCCCACTTCCTTGAAGGTGCTTACGTCCAGACCAGCACAGAAGGCACGCCCGGCTCCGGTGATAATGAGTACCTTCAGGCTGTCATCCCTGGCTACTTCCTGCACTGCTTCCCCGATTGACTTCATCATCGGCAGGGAAATGGCGTTAAGCTGCTGGGGGCGGTTCAGGGTTAGCGTGGCGATGCCCTCTTCCCTGTCCAGGGTCACTCCCTCGTAGTTCATTTTGCCTCCTTCTCGCAAGTCTAATGCCGGGCAGCGCCGGTAAGCTCGCCGATGTCCTTTATTCCCTTTTTCTCCATGAAGCGCTCTATCCCTTCAAGGACGTCGAGCGCCGCCCGGGGGTTGGTAAAGCTGGCGGTGCCTACCTGGATAGCGCTGGCCCCGGCCATGATGAACTCGATGGCATCCTCGGCGGTAGCGATGCCGCCGCCGCCGACCACGGGCACCTCTACCGCACCGGCTACCTCATATACCATGTATAGCGCCACCGGCTTTATCGCCGGCCCCGATAGCCCCCCGGTGATGTTGCCCGGGAGGGGGCGGCGGCGGGTGATATCTATCGCCATGCCCTTTAAGGTGTTAATCAGGGATATGGCATCGGCTCCAGCCCCGGCCACCGCCACCGCCACTTCAGTGATGTCGGCGGTGTTCGGGGTTAGTTTAACCAGGAGGGGTAGGGAAGTGGCCTGCCTCACCGCGGCGGTTACCTCTGCCGCGGGGCCGGGGTCGGCACCGAATTCGGCTCCCCCCGCCTTAATATTGGGACAGCTGATGTTTACTTCGATGGCGCTGATTCCGGCTACCCCCTCCAGCCGGGAGGCGAGTCTGGCGTACTCACCGATGGTCTCACCGGCGATGTTGACAATGACCGGCACCTGCCAGCCTGCCCACAGGGGCGCTTTTTCTTTAATTAAGGCGTCGACGCCGATATTTTGTAAGCCGATAGAGTTGAGCATCCCGGAGGCTGTTTCGACGAGCCTGGGCTGGGGATTACCTTCCCTGGGCTCGAGGGTAGTCCCCTTGCAGACGATAGCCCCCAGCCTCTGGATGTCGAACAGGCGGCTGTACTCGGTGCCGTAGCCGAAGGTGCCGGAGGCGGTCATCACCGGGTTTCGGAGCCGTAAGCCGTGCTCGTTCCCGGGGGCAAGTTGAACAGTGAGGTTCATCGATAGCTCCTTAGAAGTTAATCTGGGTGCCGGCGTTATTGAAGAAGAATGCCTCGCCGAACTCGGGAGCCATTACCATAGCCGCCGGCATCCCGGTGCAGTGTGATACCCCCAGCCTCTCCACCCCCAGCTCTTTTAAGGCGGCAATGGTGAGCCATATTCGCTCTTCGGTAGCGCTAATCAGGTGACAGCCGCCGAGCACCATATGAATCGGTTTTACCCCGGTGAGCTGTTGGGCATAATACAGGGTATTGATGATGCCGCGGTGGGCACAGCCCAGGACGACAACCAGTCCCGCCCCGGTGTTAATAATCAGTGCCCGGTCGTCCAGGACCTTATCCGGCTTGAAGCCGGTGCCCTCTTTTACCACGAGGCCGGCGTCAATCTCCTCGAATTCGGTTACCATGGGAATCTCGCCGGTAGTCATGATGCTATCCGTGAGCCTGACCGGTTCCGGCGTCAGCTTAAAGTTAGCCCCCAGGCCTTCCAGCTCCTCGCGGGCAAAGGGGATGCCGATATATCCACCTACGTCACCGCGGCGGCTGTACTTGGCCTGCCACATGTCGGGATGGGCGATGATTTCCACCTCTTTCCTCATCCTTCCCAGGACCTGGCGCAGTCCCCCGGTGTGGTCGAAGTGGCCGTGACTCAAGACAATCTTATCAACCTGCCCGAGGTCGATACCGAGAATATCGGCGTTGTGGACGGCGGAGATGCTCTGTCCGGTATCCAGTAGAACGTTCATCTCCTCGGTCTCCACGAGGATACTCAGTCCCCACTCGCCGAGAAAGCTGCCCAGACCGGCGGTATTTTCGCTTAAAGTAGTGATACGGAGCTTCATTTCATATCCTCCCCGGGGTTTCGGTTGCATTTAATTATATGCCTCAGGTTTCAAAGTGGCAACCGGGTTGGTGGTTTTTGTTTGCTGGCTCCTTCCCGACGAAGAGGAGCGGGAAGGCGATATCGCTCAGGCAGCAGGGCAGCCAGACGGCGAGGAATAAAAATATAAAGACGAGCGGGAGCAAGGGAATCCAGTTGGCTGTCCCGAAGGCAGTGAGGTAGAACAGCGATGCCCAGGTGCTGAGTAAGACATGTCCGAGGTGGGGGATTTTGGTGGTGGGCTTCAGGTAACCGGTGGCGATGCCGATAACCGCGGCCGAGTTTATGAGCATCCATTTTTCAATTCCCAGGAAGGGCATCTTCCCGGTTTCGATAAAGGGGATGTGAAATTCCATCTCAATGTTGAGCAGGGCCCCTCCCAGGTAGGGGATGATGGCATCACTTATAGTGGCGATGCCGATTGAGCCGGCATAGCCAATCAGGACCGCTGCCCAGATTTTGCGGCTGCCGTATTTCCGGTACATGGCGGTAGTCACCAGGGCGCTCAGTAACACGTGAATGGGGTGCAGGGTGTAAAAGGCGGCATTGGAAATCTGGGAAGGGACATTACCGAAGATTATTATCACCATGATAATAATCCCGGTCGCGGCCCCGGCGGCAGTGAACGGGGCGTGTTCGGCGCGTTCGTGGACAATTCGCTTGAACATTCTTCCTCCAAACTATAGGGAAGTTATCCCTTGATGTCAACTTTTCCGGCCTTTTCCACCGCGCGGAAGTGGGTTGATAAAATAAAAGAGATACGATAGACTGAAAGTAATGATATATCTTGGCACTTCGGGGTTCAGCTATCAAGACTGGGTGGGGAATTTCTACCCGCCGGGGATGCCCAAACGGGACTGGCTCACCTATTATGCCCGTGAGTTTAATGCCTGTGAGGTAAACTCGACCTTCTATGCCCTGCCCGGGCTGGCCAGCTTGAAGGCGATGGTGGATAAGACGGGTGATGGCTTCCTGTTTTCGATTAAGGCGAACCAGGGAATGACTCACCAGCGGGAGGATAACGCCGGTATTTTTAAGGCTTTCTGCCAGGTGCTGGAGCCTGTCATCAGCGCCGGCAAAATGGGCTGCGTTCTGGCCCAGTTTCCGTATAGTTTTCACCCCGATCGCTATAACTGGGACTATCTCGGGCGGTTCAGGGAGCGGCTGGGTGAACTCCCGGCAGTGGTTGAGTTTCGCCACGCCGGGTGGTTGAGAAGCGAGGTGTTTGACTGGCTAAAGCAGCTGGACCTTGGCTTCTGCTGTGTTGATGAGCCGCCGCTGCCCCATCTCCTGCCACCGCTGGCGGTGGCTACCAGCGGGATAGGGTATATCCGCCTTCACGGGCGTAATAGTGCCAAGTGGTGGCACCATCAGCAGGCTTATGAAAGGTATGATTATACCTATACGCCGCAGGAGCTCGGCGAATGGCTGCCCCGGATTCGGAAGCTGGATAGTGCCGCCGAGAAGACCTTTATCTTTGCTAACAATCACTGGCGGGGACAGGCGGTCGGCGCCATTCGCCAGTTGCGGGTGATGCTGGACTAACCTGTCCTGCCTGTCTGTTGCTCTCAAAAGTAATGCCATGTATAATAGCTTAACCGCTAGCGCTAAGGGAAGAAATAAAGATAGCCTATCTCGAGCGCGAGAGGCTGGCGGAAGGGGGAAGAGGTGACAACTGGTTTTAATCTGCTTCGCTCTCGTTTGGAGGGTGAGCATAGGCGCTTACTTGAAGAGGTGAAACAGCTGGAAGATAACGCCCGTCCCGGAGAGGAGAGGCGGGAGGGCAGCCCCTTTGGCAAGAGGGAAGAGGAGGCTACTGAGACCATGGAGCTGGAGAAGCGGCTGAGCCTGGAAAAGCAGCTGCGGTCCCAGCTGGCTAAGGTAGAGCATGCTTTAAGCAAGTTCGATGACGGGACCTATGGTTTGTGTGACGGCTGCGGTAAGCCCATAGACCCGGCCCGGCTGGAAGCGCTTCCCCAGGCTGCCCTGTGCTTGAAGTGCAAGGAGCAGCAAGCGAAGAATGCGAAAGGCGTCTAGTCTCCCCGGGATGCGGTGGCGGAGTGTGATTTTTCCCCTCGTTGCGCTCGTCATAGTTTGTGCTGACCAGCTCAGTAAACTGTGGCTTAAGGCTAATCTGGCGCCGGGAGAGACGCTATTTGAAGCCGGGATTTTTCGGATAACCCATGTTCACAATACCGGCGCCGCCTTTGGTCTATTTCAGGACCAGTCATTTGCCCTGACCATCGTTGCCCTGCTTGGTGCTGCTCTTATTCTGGTCTGTGCCCTCTTCATGTGCCGTTTTCCCCCTTTGAATGGCATGTGGGGCAAATTGGCCCTTGGCCTAATTCTCGGTGGCACTATCGGGAACCTGGTTGACCGGTTCCGGCTTGGCTATGTGGTTGACTTCATTGATATTGGCTGGTGGCCGGCATTCAACCTGGCTGATTCGGCACTGGTTGTGGGCGCTATTATACTTGCCTTAACCCTCCTGCCTTTAGCCCGGACCGGGAAGTGGTAGATGGAGAAAGAGTATCGCTTTGTCGTTGATAGAGCGGGGGAGCGCCTTGATAAATATGTCCATGAGAAGTGCCCGGAGCTTTCCCGCACCCGGGGGCAGCAGCTTATCGCTGATGGCTATATCACGGTTAACGACCGGGTGGTCAAGGCGGGAATCAGGCTCGGTGCCGGCGACAGGCTGAAGATTACGATACCCCCTCTCCCCCCCAGCCAGCTTGAGCCCGAGGCTATTCCCCTGAATATCGTTTATGAGGATGATGACCTCCTGGTCGTTGATAAACCGGCCGGGCTGACGGTCCATCCCGCCCCGGGGCATCCGGGCCATACCCTGGTTAATGCTATCCTGTCCCATTTTCCCCACCTGGCTGATATTAGCAGCTCACTGCGGCCGGGAATCGTGCAGCGGCTGGATAAGGACACCTCGGGGTTAATGGTAGTGGCCAAGAATAGCCCGGCCCAGGCTAACCTGGTAGACCAGTTTAAGACCCGCTCGGTGGTAAAGGCCTACCTGGTGCTGGTTAAAGGGCACCTCACCCCGGAGGATGGCGTCATTGAGGCGCCCGTCGGGCGCGACCCGGCCAACCGCAAACGGATGGCGGTGGTGGCTTCGGGCAGAGAGGCGCGCAGTGAATACCGCGTCATCAGGTACCCGGGCAGCGATACCCTGCTCGAGGTCAGGCTCCGGACCGGCCGCACCCACCAGATCCGGGTCCATTTCAGGGCGATTGGCTTTCCGGTGGTCGGGGACAGGGTCTACGGGGTGGAGTCAGCCTACCTGTCACGGCAGTTTATGCACGCCTGCCGCCTCGGTTTCAAGCTGCCATCCACGGGTGAGTATGTGGAGTTTACGTCCGAACTTCCCCCGGACTTAGCGCAGGCGCTGGAAGATATTGGGTAGGAGCTGGGTTTCCGCTCCATTTGACAAAAGAAACAATAGTCGTTATTTTTATGCTAGAATCACGATGAGAGGCCATCCAAAGGGTTTCGTCCCGCGGTAATGCCTCTCCTTGAAAAGCCCTCTATAAGGTCCCGTCCTTATGGGGTTCTTTTCTTTTATACTCCAGTTTTCCTCAAAGTTTCAGGAATTCTTCTGTATCTATCTTAGCCTGGTACAGAATAGCCCGCACCGTCCCCTCGGGAAGGTCACCAGGATGACGAGGGATGGTAGTTCGCGTCTGAGTCTGCGGGTTTCGCCAGATTTCATGACTCCCCTTTGTCCGGCGGTCAAAGACAAAACCAGCTCGTCGTAACTTCCGAATTACCTCGTCGGCACTAAAGCCAGCCAGCCTTGTCATCAGGAGACGCTCACCGGGATATGGACTTCGCCACTTGCTGGAGCAGCCGCTTGCAATAACGGTGGCAGTTCATCTCCATGCTCGTGATAGGAGTCAATGAGCTTGCGGGCCACATCCTGGGCAATTTCCAGCGTCTCGGCGATTGTCCTACCCTGGGCTACCAACCCGGGCAGTTCATCGCTGGTAGCCAAAAAGCCACCCTCGGGCAGGGCTTCTATATGAATGGCTAATAATATTTCCTTCATACCTTAACCTCCAGTAGCTTCGTCGTATCGTTGCCGCAGATATCTACTATTTTCACCGATTCTCGCGCTCGGTCATCTCTGCCATATTCTTAACTATATGGTCTGGCTAAGCTTCTGTCAACATACCTGCTTCGAAGGCTATGACGCTGAGGCATTCACTTTGCCCCACCCCCCGAAATCAGGTCCATCTTGAAGTGAGAGATTCCTATAGAATCCTGGTAGGCTGGATGGTAGAATTAGGTAAGTATATTAAAGAGTGATTGGCTTACGCTATGGATAGAGAAAGGTTCGAACGGTTGGTGGCAAGGGCGGTCGAGGATTTGCCTGAGGAGTTTCTTGCCAGGCTGCAGAACATTGATGTTGTGATAGAGGATTATCCCACCTCCGGTCAACTGCGCAGGGTAGGGCTGAGGCATGGTCAAACACTGCTCGGTCTCTATGAGGGCGTACCCCAGACCAGGCGGGGCGGACACTACGGGCTGGTCCCACCGGATAAAATAACAATATTCCAGGAGCCCATCGAGGCTGGATGGAGACATGATACCGATATCAGTGCTGAGATACAGAGGGTGGTAAAGCATGAGATAGCCCATCACTTTGGCATTAGTGATGCCAGGCTGCGGCAGATCGAAAAGGGCGAAAACTGATTGTCATCAGCAACCTTCCTGGTATTATGAGCTAATCTTCGTCATCATCAGCATATTGGGGTGGAGCCTCACCCTGGCTTTTTACAATGCGAGACTCCTGTAGAATCCTGGTAGGCTAGATGGTAGAATGGGGTAAGTACATGAGAGAGTGGTTGGCTTTCGCTAACCGAAGTTCGTTTATCTGGGTATTGAGTGAAACATTGCCGGTAAAAATAAGGTGGTGAAAAATGGATATACTGGTAATAGTAGGGCTGGTCCTTGCTTTCATCAATCCTGTTATTGGGGGAGTGCTGGTAGGCTACATAGTATGGCTAAAGGAACCGATAGCCGGCTTCCAGATCGTTGCGCTCTCATTAACGATGATGAGTCTCTATGTTATCGGATTTATAGTTTGGGTAACCAGGAAGCTTAAAAAGATAGAGCAGAGGCTGGAGTCAATCGAAAGAAAAGCGTAGGCTCAAAATGAAGGTCGCCTTCAGCCATCAGGAGATTATATAGCTAAAACATTTGTTGTCAGAAAGGAAGTTTAATGACCAGCTCAGTTAGAGTGCGGTACGCGCCCAGCCCTACCGGCTATCCCCATGTAGGTAATATCAGGACGGCCTTATTTAACTGGCTCTTTGCCCGGCACGCGGGCGGCAGCTTCGTTGTCCGCATCGAGGATACCGATGTCACCCGCAAGGTTAAGGGGGCGCTGGAGGCTATCCTTGACGGGCTGAAGTGGCTGGGGCTGGACTGGGACGAGGGACCGGAAGCCGGCGGTAAATATGGCCCCTACTTCCAATCCCAGCGCCTGGACATCTACCACGAGGCAGCTGAGCGCCTGGTTTCACAGGGGGATGCCTACCATTGCTACTGCTCCCCGGAGCGCCTGGCGGAGATGCGGGCGGAGCAGGTCAGGCGCAAGCAGCCACCGGGCTATGACCGTCACTGCCGGGACCTGAGCCTTAAGGAGAGGGCCGCAAAAGAGGCGGAGGGTATCACGCCGGTAGTCCGCTTCAAGGCGCCGCTTGAGGGGCAGACGGGGTTTGATGATTTGATTCGGGGCGGGGTGGTGTTTGAGAACGCTACGATTGACGATTTCATCCTGCTCAAGTCGGATGGCTACCCGACCTATCACTTGGCGAATGTGGTCGATGACCACTTGATGGAGATAAGCCATGTCCTGCGGGCTGAGGAGTGGCTGTCCAGCACCCCGCGTCACCTGCTTCTTTACCGGGCGCTTGGCTTCGAGCCGCCCCGGTTCGCGCACCTGCCGATGATACTGGGGAGTGACCGCAGTAAATTGAGTAAGCGCCACGGGGCGGTATCCATTACCGACTACCGGGAGCAGGGCTATTTACCCGAGGCGATGCTGAACTTTCTTGCCTTGCTCGGCTGGTCTCTGGATGATAAGACCGAGATTCTGTCCCCTGAGGAGCTGATAGCTAGCTTCTCCCTGGAGCGGATTAGCAAGACGGCGGCTATTTTCAATGCGGAGAAGCTCGGCTGGATGAACGGTGTCTATATCCGCCGCCTGGGCCTGAGCGATTTTACGCGGCGCTCCCTTCCCTTCCTGGATAGGGACCTGCCTCCCGGGGTGGAGCGCCCCCTGCCCGCCGGCTATGTCGAGCGGGTGATGCCCCTTGTCCAGGAGCGGGCGCGGACCCTCCTCGAGGTGCCGGAGCTGGCCCAATTCTTCTTTGTCGATGAGCTTACCTACGAACCGGCCCTCCTGATAGCCAGGAAGATGGACCGGGACTCGGCCGCCGCTGCCCTGGAGACGTCGCTTGAAAGGCTTTTAGAGCTGCCGGTGTTTGATGAGGAGTCCCTGGAGGCGGTGCTCCGGCCCCTGGCGGAAGAGCTGGGACTTAAGGCAGGCCAGCTTTTCGGCACGCTGCGGGTAGCCGTTACCGGGCGGACGGCGGCCCCGCCGCTGTTTCAGACGATGGCGGTACTGGGGAAGGAACAGTGCCTGAAGAGAATTAAAGCGGCGCGGGACAGGCTGCGCCGGTTGTGACCCATGTATCGTGTCCTTGATTTGAC
>JAUWPF010000084.1 GCA_030611745.1 Chloroflexota bacterium
GGTGCTCAAGCTGGATGATGAGGGGAGGGTGAGGGCCTTTTTGCAGAGTGAGCGGTGTGCTGCCGGGAGCGGGAAGGTACTCCAGGTGATTGCCCGGGTGCTTCAGGTAGACCTGGAGGAAATTGGCGCATTGTCGCTTAAGTCACGGAAGAGGATTGATTTTAATACGGGCTGTGCGGTATTTGCGGAAACCGAGGCGGTGTCTCGGGTGGCTGAGGGAGCGGCAAAGGAGGATATCCTTGCCGGACTGCACCGGGCGCTGGCGGCTAAGATCCAGACGCTGGTGGAGAGGGTGAGGCTGGAGCCGGACTGTGCCCTGGTTGGAGGTGGTGCCAGGGATATCGGGCTGGTTAAGAGTATCGAGGAGATAATGGGCCTCAAGCTCTTGGTTCCAGAAGAACCGCGGATTGTAGCCGCTCTGGGGGCTGCCTTGATTGCTGAGGAGAAGGTAGCTTCAACCATGAAGATAAATATAGGGTAAGGGGGACTATTGTGATTAAACCTGAGATTGTATCGCAACTGCAAAAAATTACAGGGAAGGAGGGTGTTTTAACTGCCAAGGAGGACCTTAATGCGTACTCCTATGATGGTACTACTACCTGGACTCATATGCCCGATGTGGTGGTGCTGCCGACGACCACCGAGCAGATATCCCGGGTGCTGAAGCTGGCTAATGAGAATAAGGTCCCGGTCACCACCCGGGGGGCTGGTACCAATGTCAGCGGCGGCTCAATCCCGATAAAGGGCGGCATTGTGCTCTGCACCGTTAAAATGAATAAAATCCTGGATATAAATAAGACCAACCTGACGGCTACGGTTGAGCCTGGCGTCGTCCTCCAGAATTTCAATACCGCCCTGGCTAAAGAAGGACTATTCTATCCTCCTGACCCCCAGAGCTTTCTTGGCTGTACCATGGGTGGTACCGTGGCCGAGAATGCGGGTGGTCCCTATTGCGTGAAGTACGGGGTAACCAAGCAGTACCTTCTCGGGCTGGAGGTGGTCTTAGCTAACGGCTATGTGATGAAGGTCGGCGGTGTCACGGTGAAGAACCGCACCGGGTACGAATTGGTGATGCTGTTTACCGGCTCCGAGGGAACACTGGCGGTAATAACCAAAATAACAGTGAGGCTATTGCCAATGCCGGCCGCCAGCAAAACGATGATGGCTGTTTTTGATGATATGATAGCGGGGGGCCAGGCGGTATCCAACATCATAGGTAGTGGAGTGGTGCCCGCCAAGAGTGCGTTCGTGGATAACTTTGTTATCCGCCGCATTGAACAGATGACGCCAATGGGTCTGCCGCTGGATGCCAATGCCCTGATGCTCCTGATGGATGATGGCAACCCGGCGGCGGTGGAGACGGATACCCAGCAAATTGTGGATATCCTGAAGAAGAGCGGGGCTAAAGAGGTTAAGATAGCCAAGGATGCTGACGAAGCGGCGGCGTACTGGAAGATGAGAAGTGCCGGCTTTGCGGCTGTTTTTGGTGCCGCCCACACTGTCCTGGCCGAGGATGTGGCCGTGCCCCGGGATAAGCTGGCTGAGTTTATCAAGAAACTGGGCGAGATTTCAGAGAGGACCGGGTTCTTTATCCAGTACCTGGGCCACGCCGGGGATGGTAATCTCCACCCCTCCATCTTTACTGATATCAGGAAGGAAGACGAGTTCGCCCGGGCACAGGCAGCGATGGGAGAGATATTTAGGGCAGCGCTGTCACTGGGAGGCGTCCTTTCCGGGGAACACGGCATTGGCCTGGAGAAACAGCGTTTTCTCAAGGAGGCGATGGACCCGGTAGCGCTTGACCTGATGAAGAAGATAAAGGGAATCCTGGACCCCAACAACATCCTTAACCCGGGTAAAATATGGGAAGAGGAAGGGGCATAATATGGTGGCCAAGACTAAGTATGACGAGATAAAAAAGTTCGAGGGTGACCTGGAGCAGTGCATGAAATGCGGTTTTTGCACCTTCTGGTGCCCGGTATACCAGGAGGAGTGGGTGGAGTCCTCGGTAGCCAGGGGCAAGAATATGATGATAAGGGGGCTGCTGGCCGGTGACCTGGAATATACCAAAGAGTTTGCCGCGCGACTAAACAAGTGCACCCTGTGTATGGCCTGCACTGCCAACTGTCCTGCCAAGGCTAATATTCCCAACATTATTGTTGCCGCCAGGGCAGATACGGTCAAGGCCAGAGGGGTAAAGTTTCCCTATAATATTGTCTACCGCTGTGTCCTGCCCCGCCGGACGCTGTTTGGCAATATAGTCCGCTTTGCCTCCTGGTTTCAAGGTGTTTTCCTGCCCAGGACCGAGGGCACTATCAGGCATCTTGCTATGTTCCTGTCGGCGCTGGGTAAGGGGAGAAATATACCTCAGATTGCCCCCAAGTTTCTACGGCAGATAGTCCCGGTAGTGAATAGGCCACCGGCTGGTGTTGAGACCAGGATGAAGGTGGGCTATTTCACGGGCTGTATGACCGACTTCGTCTTTCCTGAGCTGGGTGAGCACATCATCGATTTCCTTACCCGGAATGGGGTGGAGGTGGTGGTACCTAAGGAGCAGGGCTGCTGCGGAGCACCGGCGTTTCTCGGGGCCGGTGATTTTGACACCGGGAGAAAATTGGCCGACACTAATATCAAAGCCTTTGAGGATGTAGATTACATAGTTTCGGACTGCGCTACCTGTACCTCCTCGCTGAAGGACTACGCGAAGTACCTGGCCGATACCCCGGAGCGGAAAGAGGCCTATGCCAGGTTTGGGGAGAAGGTATATGATATCTCCCAGTTCCTGGTTGATGTACTGAAACTGCCGGCATCGGCGTACAGGGCAGCGCCTGAGGTAAAGGGTAAGAAGGTCACCTGGCATGACCCGTGTCATCTCGTTCGCCATCTGGGAATAAAGGACCAGCCGCGGCAGATTATAAAGTCGATACCGGATGTAGAATATGTTGAAATGCCCAACGCTGACCGGTGCTGTGGGATGGCGGGTACATTCAGTGTCTACTATTATGACCTGTCAAAGAAGATTGCGGATAAGAAGGTGGAGTCGATTAGGTCAACCGGGGCTGACATTGTGGTCAGTAGCTGCCCGGGCTGCGAGATACAGCTAATTGACAGTACCATACGGAACAAACTGCCGGTCAAAGTGATGCACATTATGGAACTTCTGCAGTAGGGAGCGGCGTTTGGGTTCATCTGCCGCAAACAGCACAGAGGCTAGCTTTTAAAAGCTAGCCTCTCTCTTTTGGTTGGTGTCCGGGTTATTTAAGTGCTTTAAGTGCCTTTTGACAGGTTTCGTAGCCGAGGTCGAAGGCTTTAAAGTTGACCGGGACTACCTTGGCCGGGAGGCGTTCCTCGATGGCTTCTTTTGCGGTCTCTATTTTTATCGGAAGTCGGCCGGTGCCAAATAGGGCTCCCAGCAGCACAATATTGGTTGTCTGCAGGTTTCCCGCTTCCCTGGCGAGTTGAGTGGCATCGAGTTTAATTATTTTGCTCGAGACCTTCCTCAGTTTTTCCAGTATTGCTTCCAGGCTGGGGTACTTACTTTGTCCCAGGGTGACGGTAAAGGGAATTACGATGGATGTATTGAGAATGACCACGCTCGATTTTGACAGGAAGCTTACATTTCTTAGCGCCTCCGAGGGTTCCATCGTGACCAGAATGTCACACTTTCCCAGCGGAGGGAGGGGGCCGTACACGTCGCTTCCCATTCTGATACTGCTGAATACCGAACCACCCCGGACTGCCATCCCCAGGACCTCAGAACCTCTGACTTTCAACCCATCCCTGACGGCTGAGTTTCCTAAAAGCTCTGACATCAAGATGACACCCTGTCCACCAACCCCTGAGATTAGTACATTGAGTTCTTTTATCATTTCTCTCTACTCCTGTACTATAGCATTATAAGGACAAATTTGAGCGCAGATTGAGCAACTATCACACATGGAGTTGTCAATCACTGTCAGGCTGTCGTCTCTCAGAAGGGCGGGGCAGCCCAGCAGCATGATGCACTTTTCGCTGCCTACCCCGCAGCTGA
>JAUWPF010000093.1 GCA_030611745.1 Chloroflexota bacterium
CATCTATTTTTTCAACAACTTGCATGGGAGTGTTATTCTAATTCGGACAGGATATCTTCATCGATAGAGGAGCTTTGCTTATCGGTGGGGAAGTTGCCTGATTTAACCTCTTTATCATACTCGGTGACAGCATCTCGGATAATGTCAGCCAGTTTCGCGTACTGCTTGGCGTGTTTAGGGACAAAGTCGGTAAATGAACCCAGGATATCATTGATAACCTGGACCTGCCCGTCGCAGCCCGCACCGGCACCAATGCCAATAGTAGGGACAGTTATCTTTTGGGTGATTAAAGACGCTAGCTGGCTGGGAACGGTCTCCAGGACAATGGCAAAGGCCCCTGCCTCCTCCAGCGCCTGGGCATCTTTAAGTAATTTGCGGGCTGTTTCCGGGGTCTTGCCCTGTACCTTGAAGCCGCTGAGCTGGTAGATTGACTGGGGAGTAAGCCCGATGTGGCCCATAACCGGGATGCCACATTCCACAATTTTGCGTACCTTGTCGGCTACGTTTACGCCACCTTCAAGCTTGACCGCCTGGGCGCCGCCTTCCTGAAAGAAGCGGGCAGCGTTTCTCAGGGCGTCATCGGTATTTACATGATAGGTCATAAATGGCATGTCACCGACTATCATCGCCTGTTTGGTCCCTCTGACTACTGCCCTGGTATGGTGAAGCATCTCCTCCATGGTTACCGGTATCGTTGATTCGTAACCGAGGACTACCATCCCCAGGCTGTCGCCGACCAGAATTAACGGTATACCTGCCGCATCAACTATCCGGGCGGTGGTGTAGTCGTAGGCGGTGAGCATGGTGATTTTCTCACCCTTTTGCTTCATCTGCTTTATCTGACTTATAGTAATACGCACTTGTTTTCCTCCTAGAAGACTATAGTTCCAGCAGCCCGGGCAGTCCTGGTAATGGCATTATTGGCATCGACATGTACTATCCTGGGGATAACATGGCGGGCTTCGGCATCATCGACGTGGCTGTAGGAGATGATGATGACAGTGTCACCGACAGTGGCCAGCCTGGCGGCAGCACCCAGGATACCTATTTCCCCGCTGCCAGGCTCGGCTTCAACGGCGTAGGTTTCGAAGCGAGTACCGTTATTGACGTTTAATACGTGCACCTTCTCGTAGGGGAGGATGTCAGCCTCTTCCATAAGCTTTTTGTCGATGCTGATGCTGCCTTCATAACCAATGTTGACCATGGTAACGCAGGCACGGTGGATTTTGCCTTTAAGCATTACTCTCATTGGGCTCCTCCTGAAAGTATTTTAATTACTTTGCTTTAATATGGACTCTAGCTCCTGCGCCTGGTGCTTATTGATTTTTCCCTTGGCCAGAGCGATGGGGATGGTCTTAATCCCGAGTTCGCGATAGGTGGGAACCACGGCCGGAGCTAGTTTCAGTAGCGCATCAAGATGTTTCGTGACTGTCCCGCTGTCACCGCGGGAAATCGGCCCTGTCAGGCATTCGGGGATGCCGAGGTTATCAATGTTGTTGATTGTCCCTCGTACCAGCGGGAGCAGTGCCTGGGTGGCCTGGTCTGCCGGGATGGAGAAGGTCTGCCACAGGTCGGTGGCCAGTTTGAGTAAGGTTACCAGGTAGTTGCAGACGATGACAGCGGCAGCGTGATAGATTACCTTGTCGCTTGCCTTCAGTACTATCCAGCTGCCACCAAGAGCACCTGCCATGTCTTTAAGGGTGGACAGCAGTGGCTCCTCGGCTTCCAGGGCGAAGGTTGAGCCGGGCATGTTCTCAATAGCCTGGCTTACGCTGGCGAAGGTCTGTAGGGGATGGAGGACACCAACCCGTGCCCCCGATTTTAGGGCTGACGCTAGTGCCTCGGTTGAATCGGCACCGCTGCAGTGGACTACACTCTGTCCACTGTGCCACTGTACGGCAGAGACTACCGGTGTGATGGTGTCGTCAGGGGTGGTAACGAAAACGAGTTCGGCTGAGTCAGCCACCCCCTGGTTGGTGTCAAATACCCGGCAGCCGCCGGCTGCCAGGGCCAGCTTCTCAGCCGAGGTGCGGCTCCGGCTGGATACGGCTGTTAGCTGGTAGTCCCGGCTCTGAAGCCTGACTGCCAGGGCAGTGCCTACTGTTCCTGCTCCGATAAATCCCAGCTTAAGCATTTGGTTGCCCGAGCTAAAAATTAAAAAAACCTTCTTCGGCAGCGCCGGAGAAGGCAAATAGGATGATAACTACTCTTTGCCGTCTCGGTCACACCGGATCCAAGCGACTCCTCTTGTTAATGATACTTACTATAAACAGCTCACCGCCCTGTGGGGTCGATGGCCACCGCAAGCTAACTCTAGCCTGCGATTTCATTATATTCGGTGATTATCAATTTTGTCAATAGCTATTTTGCAAGAGGAGATTATTGTGGGGTGAAACAGGAGAGGTTCAGGTTTACAAAGGCGGCGTCCTGGGCTAAAATGAATATGATTAAGGGCGGTTAGCTCAGTTGGTTAGAGCGCTTGCTTCACACGCAAGAGGTCACTGGTTCAAGTCCAGTATCGCCCACTTCATAGCTAAAATGCCGTTTGGTAGCCAAAAAATGTGGTTATTGACCTCTTACTTAACAACAAAACACAGATAGGGAGCCTATCTACTCTAGACCTCTTGCCTGCTCAAACCGAGCTCGGGAGGCTGCTTAAAAACTACCTGATTGCCGACAAGGTCGAGGGGAAATCACCAAGCACCCTGGTTATCTATTGCCGTGTTGCAGGCTACTTTATTCAGTTTGCCCATGCCAACAACTTCCCCGATGAAGCCGCCTCTATAACCGCAAGCCATGTGCGATTATTCCTACTATCCCTCCAGGAGAGGGGCCTTGCCCCGGCCAGTGTAAACGCCTATTACCGCGCCCTGAACACCTTTTTCAACTGGCTGGTCAATGAGGGGTTTATCGAGAAAAGCCCGATGATGAATATCAAGCCGCCCCGCATTCCCCGGAAGGTCGTCAAGCCGTTTTCCCGCCAGGATATTGATAATCTGCTCCTTGTATGCTCCGGAACAAGGTTCATGGATGTTCGCAACCGGGCAATGATATTAATCTTCCTGGATACTGGCCTGAGGCTAGGGGAGCTCGCCGGCATCCAGGTAGAGGATATCAATCTGGACCACGAAACGATAAAGGTCATGGGCAAGGGGGCAAAGGAGAGGATCGTCAGGATTGGTAAGACAGCGCAGAAAGCCCTGCTGCGGTATGTCCTGATGAGGAACGATGGTTACCCCTGTCTGTGGGTGAGTGGAGGGCGCAGGCCTATGACAAAGCCGGGCATTCAGGTCACTATTAAAAGGCTGTGCCACAGGGCGGGTATAACTGATGCCAGGCCGGGGCCGCACACCTTCAGGCATACGGCTGCCATCAGCTATTTGAGAAA
>JAUWPF010000077.1 GCA_030611745.1 Chloroflexota bacterium
CCTGTCCCGATGCGGCAAATCCCGTAGTGTTTGAATTAAGGCGCAGTCTGCCCTAGGGTAAGGACGGCGAAAACAGTCCGGTTACGAGCCCTGGGTGGGGAGGGCTCTGATTGCCGCCTGGCATATGTTCACATCCTGCTCCGGTGTTTCCCCACATACCCCGATGCCTCCGATGCCCTTCGTATCATCCTCGATGGGGAGCCCGCCGGCGATGGGGGTCAGGCGGTCATTCCAGTTCTGAGTATTAAAGCCAGAGCCGGGGCTCTGGGGGTTGCCGAGCCGGGAGATAGCCGAGCTCGGCATTCTGAAGACGGCCGCTGTCCAGGCTTTATCACGGGCAATATCGGCGGTAGGGATGGAGGCACCGTCCATTCGATGCAGGGCTACCAGCCACCCATTCTCATCGACGATGGCGATGCTGCAGAGAATACCCCGCCTCCGGGCTTCTTTTTTACCAGCTCCGAGCATCTTCCTGGCCATATTTAAGGTTACTGTCACTGAAAAACCTCCAAATTATTATGCCATGGATAGGTTTAATCGTAGAGGGCAGAGATGCCAGCCTGACTGACGCTGGTATCGCTGATATCACCTACTCCTGACGGGACACCACTATTACCAATACCCCCGATTATCTCCCCATCATCGCCGGTGATGGGGATGCCCCCGGGGATGAAGCAAAGGCGGTTCTTGCCTCTACCGACCATACCCAGGGCATGGTCGCCCAGTTGTTCGCCCACACTGCGAGGGTCGAGCCAGCGTGACATCATCAGGGTAGGTATCTTGAATGCCACCGCTGACCATGCCTTCTCGATGGCTATCTCGGTAGTTGCCATGGCAGCGCCGTCCATGCGGTGGACGGCAATTACTGCTCCCGCCTTATCAACTATAGCAGTGCTGCAGGGGAGACCGGCAATGTCTCTTGCCCATCTCTCGGCTGCCTCAAGTGCTTTCTCTGCCATTTCCAGGGTTATTTCTTTCATCAAACATCACCCCTTTAACTTAAGAAAGTAGATTACCGGTTGCCACCACATCGACGCCGGTACCAGCCAGGTTGGAAATAACCACGTCACCTGCCTTAACCGGAGGTCTTACCTTTAGTCCGGCCAGGGCGATTGCTCCCGGTAATGATTTCGTCTTCGGTATTGGCCGGGCCGTTTTCACGGAGAGCAGAGGCTGCAAGCTTCCCCGGGTGAGAACGGTGGCAGTCAGGGTTCGCACCGGGTTCTGGTATTCCTCCAGAACATACTTCTCCCCTTGCTTGCACTTGTTGTCGGTGATACCCGCCACTTCTTTGTTGCTGCTGATGGTAAGCGTTACCAGGCAGCCCATGGGACAACCAACGCAGATGAGCTTCTCCTTGGCAGCCACTATTTTCTCTCCCTTCTCTCGCAGTCAACTATGATTTCTGAGGTCCCCTCTTTTAGCTTCTCAAGTTGCTCCGGAGCGAGCTCTACCTTCAGCATTTCGCTGGGTTTTACCACCCGCAGTCCCTTACTCATAATGTTGCCTATCTTGAGGCGGACCCCTTCTTCCATGTCATTGACCCGCATATAAAGGGTCACCTTGTTTTGGCCGCTGATGGTTTGGGGCACGATGTACCTGATATTTCTGCCTGCTTTCAGTTTAATCTTCCCTTGAGCCCCTTTGCCTCCCATGGCAGACCTGGCGGCACTCTCCCCGGCCAGCTCACTCTCCCAGGAAACGTTGTCCACCAGGTCGTGGACATGGACTACATTCCCTCCGGCAAATATGCCGCTGATGCTGGTTTGCCTCGTCTCGTCCACGGTAGGACCCCCGGTGGCGGCGTCCAGTTCCACTCCGGCCATCAGCGACAGCTCGTTTTCCGGGATTAAGCCGGCTGATAGCAGCAGGGTATCACATTCTATCCTTCTTTCCGTGCCGGCGATCGGCCTTTTGCTGTCATCCACCCGGGCCACGGTTACCGCTTCTATTCGCTGCTCACCGTGAATCCGGGTGATGGTATGCTCCAGGAGCAGGGGGATATCGAAGTCGTGCAGGCACTGGACTTCGTTTCTGATCAGCCCGCCGATGTAGGGGAGCATCTCCACGACTGCCGCTACCTCAGCCCCTTCCAGCGTCAGCCGGCGGGCCATTATCATCCCGATATCACCCGACCCCAGGATTACTATCCTTTTACCCGGGATGAAGCCTTCGACGTTGACGAACCTCTGGGCAGTGCCGGCGGTGAAGATACCCGCCGGTCTGGTACCGGGAATCCCCAGTGCTCCCCGGCTTTTCTCGCGGCAGCCCATTGCCAGGACAATAGAGGCGGGTCTGAAGCTGAGATAGCCCTCCCCTTTACTGACGGCGGTTATCTGCCGCTCGGGAGAAATACCGGTTACCATGGTCTCCGGCAGTCCCTTGACGCCGGTGTCCATTGCCTTTTCCACGAAGCGATGCGCATACTCCGGTCCGGTGAGGTCCTCGTTGAAATAGAATAGTCCGAAACCGTTGTGGATACACTGGTAGAGCAGGCCTCCCATCTTCTCGGCCCGTTCCAGGATAACTACGTTTTGGGCGCCGGTCTCCCTGGCCTTGATGGCGGCGGCGATTCCCGCCGGGCCACCCCCGATTACGGCTACATCCACATCCTGCAGCTTCACGCTATTCCCTCCCTCCTATTAGCTCTTTGCTCTTATATAGCAATTGCCGGGACTCGCCTCCCTTTTTGGTTATTTCTTCTTCAGGGATGCCGAGTTCGCGGGCCAGAATACCGGTTACCCGGGAGCTACAAAAGCCACTCTGGCAGCGGCCCATACCGGCCCTGGTCCTGAACTTAACCCCATCCAGGGTAGCAGCCCCCTGTTTGATAGCTTCCACTATCTCTCCCTCGGTTACCGTCTCACAGCGGCATACCACATGCCCGTACCGGCTATCACTGGCGATAAGCTTTCTCTTCTCCTCATCGGTGAGATTGGTGAAGTCGGTTATCGCCTTGCGGTAAGGGTTGAACCCGGGATTCTCCCTGAGCTTGAGCCCTTCCCGGCTTAATAGTTTAACCACCTCTCTGGCGGTAGCCGGGGCGGCGCTTACGCCGGGGAAACCAATGGAGACATTCACAAACCGGGGCACCGTGCTTGAGGTGTTTACTATGCATTCATGCCACCCCAGCTCCCAGTTACGGAACATAAGAAAGCCGGCAAAAGAGTTGATGATGTCCTTTTCCGATATATCGGGTATCAGGCGGCGCGCATTTCTCAGGGCAACCTCGGCCATCTCCCGGTTGGTGGCGTCATCCCCGCGCCTGGCCAGCTTCATCGGGGTGCCGATGAACAGGTTGCCGTATACCGTGGGGGTTATGATGTTGCTCTCCCCGGGGGCTTCGGGGCTGGCATGTACCTCATGGCTGACAAGGTCGCTTACCTTCTTATCCAGGATGGCTACGTAGCCTCTTATCGGAAAGACGACGAAATCGTCGGCATTTACCAGCGCGGCTACTTTATCTACCGCCATCCCGGCGGCATTGACGACAAACTCGCAGGAGATGTTCCCCTGGCTGGTCTTGACCTCAAACCCACCGGCACTCGCTTTTATGTCCTGCACTTCGGTTCCGGTTATCACATTAACGCCGTTCTGCCGGGCGTTTTCCGCCAGGGCTATGGTCAACCTCACCGGGTCGGTGACAGCGATGCCGGGGTCATATAGTGCCCCGGTTGCCTCTCTGGTTATATTTGGTTCCAGACGGCGCAGGCTGTCACGGTCGAGAAGCTGGTGGGTGGTTATGCCTCTACTTTCGGCCCGGGCCATCATCTTTTCATACTTTTCCTTGCCGCTATTATTGAAGAACAGGGCCAGCTCGCCCACTCGGTTGAAGGGGGCCTCAAGCTCCTGGCACATAGGCTCCATCAGAGGCATACTTTGCCAGACAAGCGGGCTGGGGTGATATTCCTTGCTGAACTCCTGGTGGTCCGCCCCTTGGCAGACGATGCACATATTAGCCTTGGTACTCCCCCAGCCAAAGTCCACTTCTTTCTCTATCAGCGTGGCATCGACCTTATACCGGGAAAGTTCTCTGGCGACTGCTGTGCCCAGGACGCCACCGCCGATGATAAGTACTTCGGTCTTGAGTTCGCTCATAGGTAACTGCTCCTTTCCGTACCGGAACCGACACCCGGCCGGGCATTCCTTGACTGAACTGTGTCTTGCCTGGTGGCAAGAACGATGAGTGACAGGACCGCCCTGCGCATTCTAAACAAGGCAGATGAGGGTTGTCAACGTGGTCATAATTGCTTGACAATAAATAGGGGGCTATGCTATGTTGTGGCAGTAGGGCTGAAGGTAGAAGGAGGACTCCTATTCCGTCCCTTCAGGGGCGGTTTTTTAATTTGGCATTAAGCGGAGGCGGGGTATGAAAAGCGATATTGTCAAGCGGGGTATTGAGAGGGCTCCGCACCGGGCGCTGCTGCATGCCGTGGGCTGGAGGCGTGCTGAAATAGACAGGCCGCTTGTCGGTGTTGTCAATAGCTTCAGCGAAATTGTCCCGGGACATGTCC
>JAUWPF010000092.1 GCA_030611745.1 Chloroflexota bacterium
TAAAGCAAAAGTGCTCGCTAATCGGGGTGATAAAACCGATGGTACCCGGAGCACCGGGGAAACGAAAGTATTTGGCCGGCCCATTGCCCACACCGGACAGGCATGGCTCAAGCTCCCCTAGTACCTCAAGGCGCTTCCTTATGTCGCCAGCGGGGACAAATAGTGAAGCGGCAGCCCCCCCATCAGTCACGGGCATAAGTTCTATGAAACGCACATGCCACCCGTCATCAATGGTCCGCGCTGCAAAATCAAGGACTTCATCATCATTAACCCCCGCCATAACCACCATATTAAGCTTGACCGGATTAAGCCCCACCGACCTGGCGGTGTCAATACCCCGCAGCACGTCGCGCAAACTTCTGCCCCGGGTAATAGATTCAAACCTACCGGGTTTGAGCGTATCCAGGCTGACATTGACCCGGTGCAGGCCGGCCGACTTTAGCTCAGCCGCGCAGCGGCCAAGCAGGGTCCCGTTTGTTGTCAGCGAAATATCATCTATGGTATCTATCTCCGCCAGCATCCGGATTAAGTCAGTCAGCCCCAACCTGACGAGGGGTTCCCCACCGGTAAGTCTTACCTTTTTTATGCCCAGTTCAGCCGCTGCCTCGACGACGGTGCGAATCTCTTCATAGGTAAGGATATCCCGGTGAGAGAGCGGGCTAATTTCCCCCTCCGGCATACAGTAGATACAGCGCAGGTTGCAGCGGTCGGTTACCGAGATACGCAGGTAGTTTATCGGGCGCTGGAAGGAATCAGAAAGTCCGGTCACAGATTATATCTCCTGTCTATTTCCCCGTATTTTACTCGCCATCACCGGTAATTTACAAGCCCGCCGGCTCACCACCCAGCCTCTCCAGCAGCCGGGGTACCTGACTTACCGCCCGCGAGCGGTGACTTACCCTGTTCTTAGCTTCCATCGACAGCTCTGCCATCGTCTTGCCCAGCTCAGGAAGGTAGAAAACCGGGTCATAGCCAAAGCCGCTCTCCCCCCTCGGCTCAAAAATAATAAAGCCCCGGCATTCGCCAGAGCAAAGCTCAACCTTCCCCTCAGGCATAGCGATGGCAATAACGCACCGAAAACGGGCTGACCTTTTCTCCCACGGTACCCCCTCAAGGCGGGTTAACAGGTAGTTAACCCGGTCGCTATCTGAAACACCTTCGCCGGCATAGCGAGCCGACATTGGACCGGGCTCACCACCCAGGGCATCAACCTCCAGTCCGGAGTCATCAGCCAGAGCTACCATCCTGCCCTCAACGGCGTAAGCCATCGCCTTTAACCTGGCGTTTTCCTCGAGGCTTTCTCCCTCTTCACTAACCTCGGTGGTAATACCAAGGTCAGCCAGGGTAACCAGCTCTACCGGAACATCGCGGAGAAGGCGGCGGTACTCCTTAATCTTACCCTGGTTATTCGTCGCCAGAAGAAGCCTGGCCGCAGGCCGGTTAAATGTCGACAAACCTTCCTTCCAGCTTTTTCATTACCTCAGGCATCGTCGTATATTCCATCTCGTCCAGGGGCAAGCGGTGCGGTTCAAAGGGACCGTGGCGGCGCATAAAATCAGCGGCGTCAAGTGCCTGCTGGCGAGCATTATCAAACGACTTATCCGCAAACATATCCCGCGGGCCGACAAGTTTGCCTCCGGAGAGCTGAAAACCCGCCGCGGTTACCCGGGGCGGACCATCGAAACGGCTCGGGATGCTGTCGGGAGTAGACACCGGCATCAGGGGACCGTGGTGCGAGCCCCGCATCCAGCCCTCCACCAGGAACGGCAGGCTAAACGGTTCCAGTACTTCCCCTACGGCAGGAAATTCCCCCTGGGAGCGGACGATACACACCGGGTCATCCTTACCCACGTAGCGGCCGGCAATCAGCGCCAGGCGCTGGGTAGAAGAAGAGGCCGCTATTTCATTGCTCCCCCGGTGATAAACTGCCTTTACCATATAGTGCGAAGGGGCACCGATAAAGACCAGCAAATCATAAATCTCCTCAGGCGCATTGAAGGTTACCTTTTTACCTTCCTTTATAGCCTGCACCTCGAAGGCGAAACCGCCGTGCATATTGCTCGCAATAACCAGGCCGATGGTATTAAACGGGTCGGCAAACATCTTGTACAGCGGCATATTCCACGCTCCGGCCGATGTCTTGTCCGCCATAAAGACAATCACGGTCTCCGCCGGCCGCTCCTCAAACTCCATCTCGGCTACCCCCGGGCCCATCCCCTTGACATTACCCGAGAAGGCATCGGCCAGCAGGTCCTGCCCGGCGCCGTGAAGCTTTAACTTCTTGGCTACCTCAGTGCAACTGACGAAGGTATCCCAGGCCAGTTTATGAATCAGCTCATTGTTCTCCCCGTGCTGATGGGTCATAATCAGCTGCAGGTCGTCACCGCACTTGGTTACGTGATAGTCAACCAGCGTCCCTCCCTTTTTCGCCCTGGCCATCCATTCTTCAGCATTAGCCAGCACATCAGGATGAGACTCAGAATGCCCCACATAACCACCAACATCGGCCTTAATTACGCTCAGTGTGATTCTCACCAGCTCACCTCCTTAAAAATGTTCGGGTCAGTAATCAATCCCCTTCCGCGCCTTCACCCCTTTGTCATAGGGATGCTTAATTTTCAACATCTCGGTAACCAGGTCAGCCATTTCGACCAGCTTCCTATCGGCCCTGCGGCCGGTAAGGATAAGCTCCACCTGCGGCGGCTTATCCTTAAGAAGCCTCATCACCTCATCCAGTTCAACCAGCCTCCAGGCAACGGCTACATTCACCTCGTCCAGTACCACCAGGTCATAGTTACCGCCGAGGACAGCCTCCCGGGCAGCCGCCAGCGCCCGCTCCGCCGCTTCCCTCTGCTCGGGCTTGACATCCTCCGGGTTGACAAACCCCTTGCTGCCAAAGCTGACTACAGTAACATTGGGCAGTTCCGACAGGATGCGGCGCTCACCATAGGGGTAATCGCCCTTCATAAAGAAAATAACACACACCTTTAACCCGTGGCCCAGGGCCCGGAGCACTACTCCCAGGGCCGCTGAGGTCTTGCCCTTGCCATCACCGGTAAAAATCTGCACCAGACCCCGGGGTAAAGACTCCGGTGCCGGAAGACTATGCTCTAATCCTTCTTCTACCAACAAAATCCCTATTTAGAAGGCCGATTTACCAGATAGCTGGAGACCGGGGCAGGAGTGATAACAGTTTAACAACCTGCCCCCTACCATGTCAAGGAAAGGGACAGAAGTTGACGGCAGGACGCATGGCCTGCTAAATTTAGTCTGTGCCCTATCTCTTTGACCATTTAGACTTGATTGGAGGGGCCCTCCGGCAAGCTCCCTTCGGGCTCATTACCGATATCGACGGCACCATAAGTAAGACCGCCCCCACCCCCCGGCAGGCCGAGGTCTCCCCCCAATGCCGGCGCTATCTGTCCGCGCTCTGCCACCGGCTGGCTCTGGTAGCCGCCATCTCGGGGAGACCGGCCGGCGAGGCCAGAAACATGGGCGGGGTGGAGGGCATCGTCTATATCGGAAACCACGGCCTTGAGCGCTGTGTTGAAGGTCACCGCCGGCTCCACGAAGAGGTGGGGGATTACCCCGGCATAATCAAGGCTGTTACCCGAGAACTGGCGCCGTTACTCTCCAGAG
>JAUWPF010000011.1 GCA_030611745.1 Chloroflexota bacterium
TCACGCAGTCAGTATTATCAGATAGCTACCTTTATCTTGCCATACATCGAGAATTGCTCAACAGGGACTTCTTGCCCATCCTCACGGAGGGCTAAGATGTGGCTTTCTATAGCTTCCTTTTGAAAGGTTGAAAGGATTGAGCAGGATTCGATTTACCCAGCAGTCACTACTATTTTGCATGATTCTTCGTGGGGAACTTCCTGCCCATCTTCCTGTAGGCACTCCACATGCAGTTGGATAGCTTCTTTGATGTTATTTAGTGCTTCCTCTTTGTTTCTACCTTGGGAGACACAGCCAAGCAATGCTGGCACTTCTATCCAGTAGCCACCATACTCATCATCCCAATGAAGTATCACAGTATATTCCAACGCCTCTATGTCCACTGGTCACCTCACCAATAGGTCTAAGAAATCTTCCACCGTTAAACCCGCTTTCTTGATTTGGTTCAATAGTAACCCCACGCTCAGTTCACTATGAAGCGGGATAGTTAACCTAGTGCTCCCTGACTTAATCAGATTTACATGGCTTCCTTTGCCCTTCCTCTCACTATAACCAAATTTCTTAAACGCTTCGATTGCCTCACGGCCACTTATACCTCCAAGCTTCTTCCCGCTGCTTGTCAACCAGTGGCTCCCTGCATCTCTTTTTAATTATGCCACGGACTCTGTGTAAAGGTCTAGCTTTTTATGGTGTTAACCATGGCTTATCTAATCTTTCATTACGGATTGTATCAGTCTGGTCGCTAAGTCGCAAGCAGGTCGAGGAGTGATACGCGGTCAATTTGCAGGCTGGCGGTGCTCTAACGGAATAAGGGGCAAGCCTTACCAGCCTGCCCCTTGCTTCATGCGTCATTGCGAGGCACCTCGGTGCCGTGGCAATCCCAAGCCTGGCTCTGAGCCCGGCGGCGCTTTATGGCAAGCCAGCTTATGCCAGCTACCAAGACAACTGCTAGGACAATCCATGGCGCCAGGATAGCCAGCTTGTTCACGGGATACACTTCACCACCTACTGCAGGTGGCGGCTCACCCAGTAAAAGATAGGTCTGACCAGCATCAATCTCGCCTTCACCATTATAAGGGGCGCCGATGAGGAAGTCATCGCAGCCATCGCCATCGACATCCCCGGCGGAGGCAACTGAATAACCAGAACAATCATTCGCATCCTCACCCCAGAAGGAGGCATCGGCACCCGATACCTCTAGGTCGTAGTCCATCCCCCAGGGGGCGGCAGGGTTCCCCAGGATGAGATAGGTCTGACCAGCGGCATCTCCGCCGTCCTCATCACCCCGGGCGCCGATGAGGAAGTCATCGTAGCCATCATTATTGACATCCCCGGCACCGGCAACCGACCAACCAGAGAAATCACCCGCACCCTCGCCTATGAAGGAGGCATCGGCACTTGATAGGTGGGTGTCCGGGGCGAAGGCATAAGCAACAGTTGGAAACAGCAGCAGGGAGCCGACCAGAAGAAATAGCATTGCCATCCCAAAGGTCTTGCCCATCACCTTCCCTTTTCTCATCACTTAACCTCCTGGTTAATGCGGTTGCGAGATAACTTGCCTGACGTCTACCCCCCCCCGAGGAAATGTCAAGCCGTTGAGCTGAAGATGCCTAGCTACTGATAGACACAAGCTTCATCCATGGTATTCTGCCGCCTGCTGCTTGAAACAATCTCTTGTCCGCAGTCCAGAATTCACAGCCAAGGGTTTGGGCCAGAGCAAGATAATAAGCATCATGGGCGGCAGGCTGTCCCAGCTTTGTTGCCCTCTCGCAAGCTTTGACATGCAAACTTTGAGGAGCCAGCAATCTGATGAGGAGTCTCAGGAAGGCCGAGCTTAATCACAAGGCCGGCATCAACGCATACCTGTGAGTTCATTCAATCGCTCCTCACGCATTTGTCGAAGTACCTCTGCTGACTGCGGCATGGTGCCAACCCCATGGCCAACCTTCTCCTTTCTCAAGTTCAAGCCGCATAAGAGGCATGCTTAGCACTCTGATAACTTGCTTTCTTTGGCAAATTAGCCAGACAGAATGGCCAGCAAATTGAAATACTAAGAGGGGCAAGCCTCAAGGCTTGCCCCTCTTGCTCCGTCATTGTTACGAAAATAGACGCTATTCCGTTCGCCCTTCGATATCCTTCCGCAGAAGGACCACGAACGGTATCAAGCTCTTTCTTTTCACCCTCCGTGGTGCAGATGGCAATCTGCATGGTTGATTGCGATGCGTCCTGAGCGGAAGCGAAGGATCGTGCCGTGGCAATCTCAAGCCTGGCTCTGAGCCCGGCGCCGCCTTATTAGCATAGCGGCGACTAAGACAATCCTGTATAATGCTAACGGGTTGCCTTTGGAGGTAGGATCGCTGCTCATAAGGGCTTGACTGCTTGCAAGGAACTCGGAACTGGCTTTGAAGGAAATTATACAATGGGTTAAAAGAGGGAGATATTATGTCTCCTTTACACATACTGAGAAGCTTCGAAGGATGGAGATAAGCCTGGAGGAGATTGAAGAGGCTATTTCTGATGGCGAGATAATCGAAGATTATTCTAGCGATCCCAGAGGAGCAAGTTGCCTGACCCTCGGCTTCACCCATGAAGGGAAGGCGTTGCACATGGTTTGCGGCAAAGCAGGGGAGGGGATTACAATTATCACAGCGTATGAACCAGGGCCTGACGAGTGGGAACAGGGTTTAAGGACAAGGAGGAAGTGAGGATGCTAACAAGGTGCTATTTCTGTGGGGGAAAGGTAAGAGAGCAGCGGGTCGATGTAGATTTCTGGTGGGGAGATAAGCTGGTCATTTTTGAGGATGTTCCGGCAAGGGTATGTCAACAATGCGGAGAGAAATTCTTCAGATCTGAAGTTTATGAAGAAATGGAGAGCATGGTTCAAAGAGAGGAGAAGCCCCTTGCCCGGATCACCGTCGATGTAATAAATTTCGGGCAAAGGCTCGAAGTCTAATGGTTAGCCTTCATTTTCCTTGCCATGCCCCCCTCCCGTCTCCATTATGCCAGAGGAATGATAAGAGGGGCAAGCCTCAAGGCTTGCCCCTCGCTCTGTCACATCCCTCTCCCTTGGAGGTCGAATGATCCGACCCTCGCCACGGCGAGTCGGTCGCCAGAGTCGCCTCAGGAGATCGAAGATTCTTTGACCTGTCGGGGAGAGGTTAGAGCCTGTCCTGAGCCGAAGCCCTGAGCCCTTCGCCTTTTTTCATTCTGACCCTTTAGCCTCTGTCATTCTGTCCCTTCACTCCTTGAAGGGGAAGAATCTCAACACGCTCAGGATAAACTCCGCGAAGCAATCTCACTCCCTCTCCCTTGATGGGAGAGGTTGCGTGAGGGTGGCTACGAAGTAGGTTTAATTTCCTCCTTGGCTTCAAGCCTGGCTCTAAGCCCGGCGCCGCCTTATGGCAAACCAGCTTATGCCACCAATAAGTAGCACTGCCAAGACGATCCACGGTGCCAGGATAGCCAGCGTATTCACGGGATAAACCTCGCCACCTATTCTAGGGTAAGGAGTCTCTGAAGCGGAGACAAGGCTCACGCAGTCAGTATTATCAGATAGCTACCTTTATCTTGCCATACATCGAGAATTGCTCAACAGGGACTTCTTGCCCATCCTCACGGAGGGCTAAGATGTGGCTTTCTATAGCTTCCTTGGTATTTGCTATAGCTTCATCAAAGGTCTCACCTTGAGACCCGCAGCCAGGTAGAACAGGCACCTTAGTCCAATATCCACTCTCCTCAGCTTCATAAACGATAACGGTGTATTCCATAAAGGCCTCCCTCATTTTAGCAACTTTAAAAATTCCTCTGCCGTCAAGCCAGCCTCATGAATAGCATCTTTGAGACGACCAACCTTCACTTCACCCTTGGCGCGAAGAGTGACAATTCTGCCATTCGGCATTTTGATGTTAATGTGATCGCCCTTGCCACACTTGCGTACGCCTCCAGCTCTTTCCAATGCTTTGATTGCGTCTGAAGCCTTAATGCCCCTAAGCTCTGGGCTCAATCTTGAAACAACCTTTCTTTCAGTAAAATCAATGTAAAGTAGTTCTGCTCTTATTATGTCATAGACTCGGAGTAAAGTTCTAGGCCCTCAAGGTTTTTAGGTGTTGCTTTGTCCAAGCTTTCCTTTCCGGTTTCAGCCTAGTTATTAGTGTCTCGATAAGACATGACTTTCTTCAGTCTCCTTTTGAAGGGATTGGGCAGGGGGAGAGACCACCCTGCCTACCATAACCTGTTTTCGAAGTGAAGGCATGGCTTCTTGTGGTGCTAACCATCATGGTAGTCGAGGTCGTCTCTGACCTCGATTTCATGGCTCCATAATTAAGTTGTAAGCTTTGCTTTCTTGAAAGAAAGCTCACCAACCTCCAGATGTGATAAGCTCTCTTTTAATCTTTCGGAGGCATCCAGGATTTCCAGGACTACTATATGACCGTCAGCATCAAGGTCCACACTGACCCCTTCCTCAATATCTATGTTGTGGTCAGCATATACATCTCGAAGTTCGATATATAAAGCATCAACTTCAGGGTCGTATTCGATCTTCATCCTCTCTCTCCGCTCGGTGGTCGATCTTTTAGGGTAACTGTGACCACTACAGTTCTTTCCTTCTCCTCCAGATAGATATACCTCCATCTCTGGACTTTGGCAAATTTCTGACTTGACTTTGAACTAGAGACCCCCTCTCGCTCCTCTATAATGCCAGGGATATGATTAAGGGGCAAGCCCCTTACCAGCCTGCCCCTTACTTCATGCGTCATTGCGAGGCACCTCGGTGCCGTGGCAATCTCAAGCCTGGCTTTGAGCCCGGCGGCGCTTTATGGCAAGCCAGCTTATGCCAGCTACCAAGACAACTGCTAGGACAATCCACGGCGCCAGGATAGGCAGCTTGTTCACGGGATACACTTCACCACCTACTGCTGGAGGGGGCTCACCGAATAAAAGATAGGTCTGGCCGGCAGCACCTCCGCCGTCATCATCACTAATGGCGCCGATGAGGAAGTCATCGTAGCCATCGCCATCGACATCCCCGGCGCAGGCAACCGAATAACCAGAGTAATCATACTCATCCTCGCCCCAGAAGGAGGCATCGGCAGCCGACAGGTCGGTGTCCGGGGTGAAGGCATAAGCAACAGTTGGAAACACCAGCAGGGAGCCGACCAGAACAGATACCAAAATCAGCCATTTCCTCCTCCCCGATTTTGGCCAATACATTTCGCCTCCTTTTGCTCGTGAAAAACCGGTTAGCTTGGATTATCATAACCGCCAATCTACCTGATGTCAACGCATCCATACTAGCGGCTCTATCTGCTGATGAAGAGGGTCGAAAATCGCAATTTCAGCAGCCCTTCTTCTCTAACTCATCATCGAGCCATTTAAGGTAATCCTGGTTGCCTCCTAATATGGGCAGGGCGATGATCTCAGGAACCTCATAGCTGTGGTTTTCCCTGACCAAGCTGATAAGCTCATCCAACAGCGATGCCTTGGTCTTAACGATCAACAGGCTTTCGTCGTCGGACTCGATCTTGCCCTGCCACCAGTATCTCGAATGTACCTTTGAAAGGATGTTGACGCAAGCAGCCTTTCTTTGCTTAAGTAGCAGATCAGTTAGTCCGTGAGCTTCTTCCTCAGTGGTAGTGATAAGAACGAGCACACTGTCAGATTCCTTCATAACATTACCCTCCGTCGTTTTCTCGTCTCAGATAATGCGTAAGATTCAACAACTGCGGTGCAGGAATACAACTGGGTATACTGTTCATCAGGCCTCGAACCGCGGAGGCGGAGTAGCCTCTTCCTCCCTGAGATTGCTTCGCGGAGTTTATCCTGCGCGGCTTGAGATTCTTCCCCTTCACGGAGTGAAGGGTGAAGGGTGAAGGGTCAGAATGACAGTAAGCGACAAGCCTCGCAATGACAAGTGAGAGTGCATCCTCAGACCCCAGCCGCGGAGCTCACTGTTTCATAATTTCGAGGATTTTCTCCGCAGCAACCTGGGCGGCGATGGCACATACCTTGGGGCATCCTTCATCACCATGGCCACCAGCGGCAAGGAAAGCCTGATAGTCCTCTTCGTTTGTCATATCAAAAGACCTGCCATAGATGTTGCGTTGAATATCCTTGCATAGGCTGCTTGTCAGGCTTTGACCGAATCCCAGTTGACTTTGTAATTCTTCTTTGAACCGATTGCATATCTCTATGGCGGGCTTCATTGCCAGTCGATAGGTAGGTGTATCCTCCATCTTCTCTCTACCGACTACCAGCCCCAGAGCCATGAGTGCGCCGATCAGCGCGCCACAGGTCTCTCCTTGATAGCTGACTCCACCGCCGAACACACTGGCTGACTTAAATGATTCCTTGTTGCCAATACCGAATTCTTCTTGAAGGCTCAGCAGAACGCTTTGTGAGCAACCACTGAACTTGTCGTATTCGTGCGCCTTTCGTCTAACTGATTCTATCAGTTCCTTGCCTGGCAACATTTTGACACTCCCGTGCGGTGCGTTCCTAAGAAAGATTCCACATTGTCAAATACTAAACTCTATCCTTCCACGGAAGGATAGAGTTTTCGATAGACCACTCGCTATTTATTGTGTCCTCATCAGTGAATCTTTCCCCTTTGACCAGACCGGAGATTTTCACCTCGCCCCATATACCCAGCTTGTCGCCGTTAATGATCAAGACCCCCTTTAACCCTTCGATGTTTTGGGCGAATTCTATTCCTTTTGGGATGTCGCCTGCTTCTTTGATCAGGTTGCCGATGGCGGTGGCTGCTGCGTCAGCCAATACAGCAGACGGGGAGAGCACAATAACGGCATCGGCGCTGCCATAGCTCAGGGAATGCCCAACCGTTCCAGAGGAGGTGCAAATCCCCAGCGGTGTTTCCTCAGGCTCGATCTCCAGGGCGATCTTTCCTGTGAATGGGGAGTCAGCAGCGTAAATCCCGACAGCTCTCTTCTTCAGGGTCTTCATGAAAATGTCGCCGCCGTTTTCCACGATCACCTCTGGTGACATTTTCATTAGCTCCCTGCCTACATTCTCGGCGATAGCCCCGGCCACCGCAGCCATGGGACCGACTCCTACTCTTTGTGCCGCCTCCGCCATCTCCCTTACCATTTCTGGGGCGTCTTTTGCCACAGAGAAAGGCTCCAGGGCGGTCAGGAAAGCGGGGTGATCGCAAATATAACCCTCTAGCAACAAACGGCACCTCAGAATTGCCCTTAACGCTTCTTGTTCAAGGTTCCTTCGTGCCCTGAGGTATAGGTCGGTTTCCTTTACCGTTACCTTGAAGGAAACCAGGCCCTCATCTTTAACCCAGTGGCGGTAGGTCCGGGGCTGATACACTAGAAATGAACCTCCATCGCTCTCGGAGGGCAGGCCAGCACGCATAGTTCGCAGGCGGTGCACTTGTCCTCATGGAAGTTCACCATCCTGGTCTTGGGGTCGAGGGTGAGGGCGCCGGTGGGGCAGATAACCACACAGGCTCCACAATGGGTGCATCTGGCATCGTTGCGCATGATATTTTGCCCCAGAGACTGAATCCTCACACCTATGTCAGTTAGATACTGGATGCCCCTGTCGTAGTCCTCTCGGGCGCCAGAGAGTTCCAGGATCAAAAGCCCTTCCTCCTTCGGCGTCACCGACGCCTTCAGGATATTAAGCACGAGGTTGTAGTCCTTTACCAGCTTGTAGATTATCGGCTGCTCCACCAGACGAGATGGGAAATGCAAAACCACCCTTTTAGAGATAGCCACTTAAATCCTCCTATTATCCTCTATCGGGCGCTCGTTTAGGGGCTTGAAGGTTATTCCCGCCTCAACCCCAGGAAGGGGCGCTACGGGCTCGGTAAGGAGGAACTCCCCTTTCATAATCCACTCTTTCAGTGTGTTGGCGATCTCCACTGCTCTAGGGTAGCTTGACAGCGATGCGGTAGGCACCTCCTTTTCCTGAATCAGTATCTTCCCGCTCTTGAGCTCGCCATAGCTTACTTCTCCCAGGATTTCCGAGCTCCTTCCAGGATAAGCCTCGCTGTAGTCCACGACGGGGGCGAAGATCTCCTCGTCTTTCACCGTGGTGTAGCGCAGGATCTCCTCGGAGAGGATGGGTATGGGGACGCCGATGCCCACAGACAGGGTGGCGCCGTAGCCCAGCATGCTGGTTCCCACCAGCCATCGGGGGCTCATCTGCTTTAAGTCGCCGATCACGGCCAGTGTGCCGGCGCTCTGCCGGGGCACCCCGTTTTCAGAGCGGGGTGCATGCGGGTTGTGCTGGGTGCCGTGCCAGGTGATATAGCCTGTCCCTCCCCCTAAGAATATTCTGGTGCCGATGCCGATGGTCTTGTAATAGGGGTCGTTGAGCAAAGGGGAAAGCTGGCCGGCAGTAGCGTAGTTGATGTTGCCCAGATGGGGCTTTAAAACCCCCATGTAAGTATAGATTGTCTTCTCGGAGGTGTTTGCCGCCACGTTGTAGTTCTGATAGGCGTTCCTTAAGTTGAATAGCACTGCCTCGTTTAAGTCTTTCAGGTTAATCCAGGTCTCAAGCTTCCGCCGCGGGTAGCAATTCGTGCCGTAGGCGGTGGCTATGAGCCTGATATCCTTACCGGCGACGAGGTCTTCGATTACATGCCCGCCGCCATAATTGAACTCGCCGGGATGGAACCTGTTCCTGGGGTCGTCATCAGGAAGCGCATTAGCCCCCAGGTAGAGGTCGGTGGCGGCAAAGGCCGCGTAGGCGAGGACATCATTAAGGTATACCCTGCCCCCGCCGAGCTTGATGCGTGGCCGGGAGTGCCCGATATTGAAGTAGATGCCGGATGAGCACATCGGCCCAAAGGTACCGGTGGTGACCACGTCTACTTCCCGGGCTGCCTTTTGGGTACCCTTCTGCTTGACGAGGTCTATTATTTCCTCGGCAGTAGCCACTACCGCTTTGCCCTGTCTTATCTTCTCATTTATTTCCTGAATTGTTTTTGCCATATCTTTAACCCCGAGGCAATCAACATAATAATATTAAAGCTTCGGGCTTGTCAATTTGCTTAATGCGGGCGCCGGTTGAAGAGAGGCCTTCTATTGGGCTATAATCAGCTATACTGTGCTTCGGAGGGCAGGTTTGCTCAAGAGCCATAGCTGTGGTGAACTGAACAGAGACTATGTAGGTGTCAGGGTAACCCTGGCGGGGTGGGTAAACCGCCGCCGTGACCACGGGGGGCTGATATTTATTGACCTGCGTGATAGGGGCGGCGTCGTCCAGGTGGTATTTAACCCGGAAATATCAGAATCATGCCACGAAATAGCCAATAGCGTGCGGAGCGAGTACGTGGTCCGGGTTAGTGGTGAGGTTGGCCTGCGTCCGCCGGGAACTGAGAACCCGAAACTGGCCACCGGTGATGTTGAGGTTATTGCTTCTAGCGTTGATGTGCTTAACTCATCCAAAACACCGCCTTTCTACATAAATGAAGACGTTGAGGTAGATGAGAACCTCCGTCTGAAGTATCGCTATCTTGACCTCAGACGGCCTCGAATGAAGGAAAACCTGCTACTTCGCCACCGGGTAGTGAAATTCATTCGTGACTTCCTTGACGAGCGGGGATTTATTGAGGTTGAGACCCCCATCCTGATTAAGAGCACTCCCGAGGGAGCCCGCGATTACCTGGTTCCCAGCCGGCTTCATCCTGGTAAGTTCTATGCCCTGCCTCAGTCTCCCCAGCAGCTCAAGCAGCTGTTAATGGTAGCCGGAGTGGAGAAGTATTTTCAGATAGCCAGATGCTTCCGTGATGAGGACACGCGTGCTGACCGTCAGCCTGAATTTACCCAGCTTGACCTGGAGATGAGCTTTATTGATGAGGGGGATATCATCGGCCTGCTTGAGGAGCTTTTTATCTCTATGATGGAGGCGGTTAGACCGGAGATGCGGATGATAAAACCTTTCCCCCGTCTCAGTTATTCAGATGCTATGGAGCGCTACGGCACGGATAAGCCTGATTTGCGCTTTGGGATGGAGATAGGGGACCTTTCGGATATTGCTGCGGAGACGGACTTTTCTATTTTCAAGTCAGCTCTCATTAGTGGAGGTAAGGTGAAGGGCATATGTGCCCCGGGCTGTGCTGCTTATACACGGCACCAGCTTGAGGAGCTCGGTAGGCTGGCGCGGGACTTCGGGGCCGGGGGCCTGGTAACTATATCACTGGGCGCTGCCGGTGGGAGTCTGGATGATTTGACGCTGGAGATGGTAAAGTCGGTGGCAACCAAATATCTGACTCTGGAGCAAGTGAAGAAGATGGCAGAGCGCCTCGGTGCCAGGGGGGGAGACCTGCTGCTTATTGTTGCCGGCGAACCGGGGCAGGTTAATACGGTGCTGGGTGGGCTGCGGCTGGAGATGGGGCACCGCCTCAAGCTGGCTGAGCCGGGCCTTTTTGCCTTTGCCTTCATTGTTGATTTTCCTCTGCTGGAGTGGAGCCCCGACGCGGGACACTGGGAGACGGTGCACCACCCCTTTACCGCCCCCAGGGAGGAGGATATGTCCTTACTGGACACCGCCCCGGAGAGGGTGCGCGGCAGACATTACGATATGGTGTGCAATGGGTACGAAATTGCCGGCGGCAGCCTCAGGATTTATAACGCTTCCCTTCAGCGCAAGGTATTCAGGCTGCTGGGCTATAGCGACGACGAAGTCGAGGAGCGCTTCGGACACCTGCTGGAGGCTTTTGACTACGGTGCTCCGCCTCATGGTGGCATTGCCTCCGGCATTGACCGGGTCGTGATGCTGCTGTCGGGAGAGGAAACTATCAGAGAAGTGATTGCTTTTCCCAAGAACCAGGGTGCGGTTGATTTGATGGTTAATGCTCCTTCTTCAGTTACCGAAGAGCAGTTGGCTGAGTTACACCTGCGGCTGCGGGAGGAGTAAATGAGCGATTGTTGGAGGAAAGGTGAAGGTAACCAGGGATAAAACGGAAAACAGTCAGGTATTTTTGACCATTGAGATGGACCCGGCGGAGGTTGACGGGTCTCTGGAGTCGTCCTATCACCGGCTGGTCAAGCGGGTGAGTGTCCCCGGGTTTCGTAAGGGAAAGGCACCACGAGCCGTGCTGGAGCGGCATATAGGCAGAGAGAGCCTCCTTGATGATGCGCTGGATAATCTACTGCCTCAAGCTTGTGAGGAGGCTATTACTGAGCAGGAGATCGAACCTATTGCCCAGCCTCAGATAGAGATAGTTCAGACCGACCCGGTGGTGTTTAAGGCGACAGTGTCGATAAAGCCGACGGTTGAACTTGGCGATTACCATCAGATTCAGGTTGAAAGGCAATCGGTGGAGGTAGCTGAGGGCGATGTTGATGCGGCGATGGAAGGGTTACGCCAGCAGTATGCCACCTGGGAACCGGTGGAGCGTCCGGTCCAGTTTGATGACCTGGTAACTTTTGATATTGAGAGTAGTATTGATGGGGAACCCTTTATCAATAAGAAAGAGACTCAGTATCAGGTTATTCATGACCTGCCCTTTCCCGCTCCCGGTTTTGCCGAGCAGTTAACCGGGTTAGGACCGGGTGAGGAAAAGCGGTTCAGTCTCCAGTTCCCATCGGATTATCCTAAGGATGAGCTCAGGGGGAAAGAAGCTTCGTTTGCAGTCAAGATTACCGAAATGAAGGAGAAGAAACTTCCCGAATTAAATGATGAATTTGCGGGGGTGGTTAGCCCTGACTTCCAGACCCTGGTTTCGCTCCGGGAGCAGGTCATGACTGACTTAACACACCGGGCTGAGGAGAAATCCAGGGTTGATTTTGAGGAGCGAGTAGTTCAGGCCGTAGTTGATATCAGCCAGGTAGAGTTTCCACCCGTGCTGGTCGAGATGGAAATTAACAGGCTTCTTGACCGGCAGTCACGGCGACTGCAGATGGGCGGCCTGAAGATGGAGGAATATCTGACGCAGGTCAATAAAACGGAGGAGGAACTGAGAGAGGAGTTGCGTCCGCTGGCTGTCCAGAGGGTTACTCAGTCCCTGGTGCTGGACGGGGTCGCTGACCAGGAGAAGTTTGAGGTTGGCGATACCGAGATAGATGATGAGATTGAGAATATAGTCAAGGGTGCCACCGAGGATAAAGAGGAACTGAGGAAGTTTCTTGAGACCTCACAGACGCGCCCGGTGGTTGAACAACAACTGATGACGCAAAAGACCATCCAGCGCTTGATGGAGATGGCTGAGAGCCGGAAGGGGGGTGATGCCTGAATGCCTTCCGGTACCAGAATTGTAAAGAGCCTTTGCCATATATGCTTGAGCTGTTGCGGGATAGATGCTCACGTGGAAGATGACAGGCTGGTGAAGGTTACCCCGATGAAGGAGCACCCGGTCAACAGGTTGTGTGTCAAGGCTTCGTCGATACCGGGTTTACTGTATTCACCGCAGCGGGTTACCCATCCCATGAGGAAGGTGAACGGTACCTGGCAGCGGGTTTCCCGGGATGAAGCCTTTGATTTCATCGGAGATAAACTAGCCGGCATAAAGGAGAATTACGGAGCCAAGGCCCTGGTAGTGCATCTGGGTGAGCCGGTGATAGGCACCGAGGTGCCAAGGGTAGCCGCCCGGTTTTGTAGCTTATACGGGACACCTAATTATACTACCGGTGCTTCCCTGTGCTTTGCCGCTAAAGGGATAGGCCATGGGCTGTCTCTGGGGAGGTATATGTTACCCCTCTTCCCGAGCTATGAGGATACCCGCTGCATGGTTGTCTGGGGGCATAACCCCCAGGAGTCCCGTGTGGGTGAGGCGGCGGATATTCTTGCTGCGCGAAAGAAGGGTGCCAGTCTAATCGTAGTTGACCCCAGGGTGACCCCGCTGGCTAAGAGGGCGGATATTCACCTTCAGGTCAGGCCGGGGACCGACTGTGCCCTGGCACTGGGCTTGCTGAATGTAGTCATAGCCGAGGGGCTGTATGATGAGGACTTTGTTAGTAACTGGACTTCCGGATTTGACCGGCTAAGGGAGCACGTCGAAAAATATAGCCCTGAGGTGGTGGAGGAGATTACCTGGGTTCCGGCCGGCATGGTCAGGGAGGTCGCCCGGCTGTATGCTGCCAGCAAGCCGGCGGCTATAAGTCAGGGTGTTGCCCTGGATCACTGCCCCAGTGGCGTGCAGACCAGCCGGGCAATTTCAATTCTGATAGCCATTACCAGCAACCTCGATGTCAGTGGCGGCAATATCTATAATTTTCCCTTGAGGCAGACCAATCTCAGGGTAAAGGGAAATGTCTCTGTCGGTGATGCAATCGGGGCTGAGTATCCCCTGTTTGGTAAATTTACCAGTGAAACCACGGCCATGCCTGTGACCAGAGCCATTCTTACCGGGAAACCGTACCCGGTGAAAGCCCTTATTATTCAGGCGAGTAATCCTGCCTTAACCTGGCCCAACACGAGCAGGGTTAAGGAGGCCTTTAGCAAGCTAGACCTGCTGGTAGTGTCTGACCTCTTCATGACCGAGACCGCCAGGCTGGCTGATATTTTTCTTCCCGCCGTTGCCTTCTCGGAGAAAAGAATCGTTAAGGACTATGTCTTTGATGGGCTGCCGCTAGTCGCACTGAGTGAGCGGGTAGTCAAACCCCCGGCCGGTTCCCTGGAAGACTGGCAGTTGTGGAGTGGGCTGGGCAGAAAAATGGGCTACGCTGACTATTTTCCCTGGCAGAGCGCTGATGAACTCCTCAGCCATTTGCTTGAGCCGTCAGGTATCACCCTGAAGCAACTCGAGGAAAATCCCGGTGGTATTATGTATCACCCGCCTGAGCAGCGGCGGAAGTACAGGGAAAAGGGACTGGATACTCCGTCGGGAAAGGTGGAGCTATTCTCCCGGACCATGGCTGACTATGGCTATAGTCCCCTGCCGGTATTCGATATGCCTGAAACGGCGGATGGCTATCCATTCGTACTGGTTACCGGCACCAGGGTGGTTGCCTTTATGCACTCTCAAATGCGTGATGTCGACCGGCTGCGGAAGCTTGTCCCGTACCCGGTGGTTGAGATTAATACCGCTACCGCCGGGAGCCTGGGTATAGCCGATGGCGGCTGGGTAACCGTTAAATCCCCGCTGGGAGCTATCAGGCTTCGGGCCAGGGTTACCCCGGACATTCACCCCCGGGTGCTCAGCCTGCAGCACGGCTGGGACGAGGCCAATGCCAATATTCTTACCAGTGATGAAGATAACGACCCGATTTCAGGCTATCCCGCTTTCCGGACCGTTCCCTGCCAGGTGGTGGGAGGCGAGGCTTGAGACGTGTGGTCATGAGAACGGGATTAGGCTATAATGGATAGCGGACAATGCCGAAGGGGAGGAAGAAAATGAGTATTCAACCGGTGAATGTTATTCCGATGGTGATTGAGAGTGGTGCCAGGGGTGAACGGGCCTTTGATATATACTCACTGCTCTTGCGGGAGCGGATTGTCATGCTCGGGATGCCGATTAATGACCAGGTAGCCAATGTTGTTATTGCCCAGCTTCTCTATCTGGAGCGGGAAGACCCGGATAAGGATATAAGCCTCTACATTCACTGCCCCGGTGGCATCGTCAGTGCCGGTCTTGCCATCTATGATACCATGCAGCTCATACGTCCCGATGTCTCGACCATCTGCGTTGGGCTGGCAGCCAGCATGGGAACGATACTCCTCTGCGCGGGAGCTAAGGGCAAACGTTATGCTCTCCCCAATTGCACCATCCATTTGCATCAGGCGATTGGCGGTGCTCAGGGCTATGCCAGTGATGTTGAAATCGCCGCCCGCGAAATTCTGCGGGTCCAGGAGGTGCTGCGGAATATTCTGGTGAAGCACACCGGTCAGTCTATGGAAAAGATAGCCCATGATACTGACCGTGATTTCTACCTTGACCCCGGGCAGGCCGTAGAATACGGGCTTGTGGATGATGTCCTGGGCAAGCCTGCCGGGGAGACCGCGAAGACTGATGAGGCCGCTGCGGCCGGGAGCAAGCCTGCAAAAAAGCGGACCGGAGCTGATAAATAGCTACGGTTGCTGTGAATAGAGCTCCCGGTAACGGTCGGATAGCTGACCTGGTGTGGGGAGTCCCTCCCGGGCTCCTGCCCTGGTAATGGAAAACAGGGCCGTGATGTTGCCGAGACGGCCGCATTCTTCAAGCCCCTTGCCCTTAAGCAGCCCGTAGAGGAGTCCGGCGGCGAAAGCATCACCGGCGCCGGTGGTATCTATTTCAGCGCTGACGTCCCGGCCGGGGGGGGCAATCACGTATTCGCTGTCGGCATCCCGGATGTAGCAGCTAGCATTGACGGTGTTGCGGTTGCTCCTCCGGCTTAACTTGAGCTTCACGCCTTTGCCCAGGGTAACGACAACAACACGGCAGCCATGCTTGAGACAGGTTTCAGCCCCGGTAATAACATCCTCCCCCGTCAATTGTTGTAGCTCATTATGGTTGATAAAGAGAAGGTGGGTCCTGCCCAGTATCGGGGCGAGGGCCTTGAGGCCTCTGCGGGAATATAGTGTCCCGGGAGTGAAACTGAGCTTAATAGATGAATCCAGCCTATCCATCAGTTCCAGTGAAATCTTAAACTGTCTGTCACCGGCAAAGGAAGACAGGTGAATTATTCCTGCCTGGTTCAGGTAGGACAGGTCGAGGTCATCCCAACCGAGCTGGTTATTGGCACCGGGTATTACATAGAGGGAACGCTTACCTGGCTTATCACTGAGGCATAATGTTGAGCCGGTCCTGGCTCCCGGCTTGGTCCTGATTTGAATGGTGTCGGTACCTGCTTTTTGAAAATCTTGAAGCAGTAGCCTGCCTTCAGGGTCATCACCAATAACCCCGCTGAAGCCGGTGGCTATCCCCAGTTTAGCGAGACTATAGATGGTGTTGGCAGACGAGCCGCCGGGAGACAAGACGGCCTCCTTGACTACTGTCTCACCATCGGCGATGATATTTTCCACCCGGTAGATGTGGTCTAGGTTCAGCGCCCCCAGCCCGATTACTTCAAGCTTGTTCATCACCCCGGTGCCTCTTCCCCATATCAAGGGAAAATACTGCTTTGACCCCTATTCTATCACGAAACATAATGACTCGCACCTGAAGTGTGAATTCTTCCAACGCTTCCCCTTTCAAGAGGGCAAGCATTCAGGTCAGGGCCTTGTGATATTCAGTTGTTAAGGTGCGTTTTTGTTTTCCAGTTTCAGCATAAAACAAAATCACTTCTTGTAACCTTTTAAGAAGTAGCTCCATTCTCATCCCCCTCCCCCTCAGGCAACGATGATAAAAAGAAAAAACCCCGAAGCTTAGAAAATGGAAGGACATCGAGGCGATGGTCATGATGACGTAAAGGAAGAGAAGGAGCTATTTCACAGTAACCTGTTGTATTGAGAGACAAGTCGGAGTTAATATTTGAGGCGGAGTGAAGTTATTCTGTGGGCTCAGGATGGGCCAGGATGGTACCGTTGGGCACCTGGCTGGTTTTGGGGGTTTGCTAGCAGGAGGTAACTTTTTAAGCAACTGTTAACTCTAGCTCCTTTGTTATGTTCATCATACATTCCAAGCACAAGTGAAATGCTTATAGACTAATGTCTGAAATGTACGAAAACCCTTCCAAAATTCTTGTCGTCCTTCTCCAGCCGATGATAAAGTCTTTTTACTTCCGGCTTTAGCAAAAATCGCAAGACACGTTTTTTCAGCTGTCCTGATCCCTTACCAGGAATAATCTCTACCAAAGCAATCTTCTTCTCTATGGCTTCCGCGATAACCCGGTTTAGTTCTGCATCAATCGTGAAGCCCTTATTATAAATGTCATGTAAATCTAAGACAATCTTAGCCAAGGAATTCCACCTTTTTGATAAGCTTCGTTTATGCCTCTCTTATCTCCAGTATCCGGTCAATCCGAAAGACCCTCTCCTCATTTCGCTTCAGGCAGAACGCCCGCATACCGAGGTACTTTTTGCCGCGGTACTCCATTTCGCCCACGGCCTCAGGTCTTACAGCCCTCGTTGTCTTCTCGTCGTTGGGCTTGAGGTACACTATCTCTAATGATAACTTATTCTCAATGGCTTTCCTGATTGTCTCGATTTTACTATCCACCGGGCAGGATTGCTCAGCCTTTTCGTACTGGTACTTGGTCAGGAAACCCATCACCTGGTAATTCGTCCAGATATGTTTCTTTAGCGCTGGCCTCTTGAGGATGATGCCGCCCAGCGTAGTACACCGGCTGAGCGCCACGTACATCTGGCCGTGAGCAAAGGTGCCTTTCCCAATATCAATAATCACCCGATCAAAGGTCTTCCCCTGGCCCTTGTGAATGGTTACCGCCCAGGCTAACATCAGCGGGAACTGCGTAAACGTACCTATGACTTCCGACTGTAGTCCCCCTGCCTCGACGAAGAACCGGAAGATTTCCCACGTAAAGGGCGTAATCTCCACCTCTCCACCCTCAGCAATCTCGGCTATAATGACATCTTCGCCTTTCCTGTTCTGAGTTATACCGGTTATTTTCCCGATACTGCCGTTAACCCAGCGACCCTCAGTATCATTGTTGAGCATCATGATCTGTGCTCCAACCTTGCACTGAAGGTCAATTTTAGTGGCCAGGTACCCCTGGCCGAAGTCTCCCTCGATGCTTCCAGTGAAAGTATAAAGCTTGCCTTTCAACCTTGCTAGACGCTTGCTGTTAATCTCTTCGGCGAGTCTGTTAGTGGTGGTCAGGTAGACGTAGAAGTCTTCCGGCAATGGCTCGAATTCCGGCTGGTACCTCTGGTTAAGAAGCTCCAGCCCTTCCGCGGTGATGGAGTTGTTGCGGATACCGTTGAGCAGGGTAATGAACTGCTCATCGTGCTGGCGGTAAATCTTCTCCAGTTCTACAAATTCCATGTCGAAGGAGTCGAACACCCGGGCGCCATAGAAGTAGGGCGTCGCGTAAAGAGACTGGAAAACAGCCTTTTCACCGCCGGTGACCACTGGCGGCAGCTGGTAAAGGTCGCCGATGAAGGCCATCTGGACGCCGCCAAAGGGCTTGTCAGCCTTGGGGCCGTTCAGCCGCAGGAACCGGTCCACGCAGTCAAGCAGGTCGGCCCTCACCATGGAGACTTCATCAATTACAATGGCATCCAGCTTGTGGTAGATGCTCTTATTATCGCCGGAAGAGCGGAGCTTTTTGACCCGGTCGGGGGTGATACCGGGCTTGAACCTGAAGAATGAATGGATGGTTTGCCCTTTGACATTGAGGGCAGCGACACCGGTGGGTGCCAGCACTGCCACTTTCTTTCTGGTGACATGGCGGAAATAGTTCAGCAGCGTTGATTTACCCGTACCGGCGCGGCCGGTAATGAAAATGCTCCTGTCGCCATCTTCCATGATATCGAGGGCACGCCGGAACTGCTCGTTGATTTCAATTCGGGGTTGTTTATGTTCCATGTTTGTCATAGGCAATCTATGCCGTATAAATATTAACATAGCAAAAGGTAATTGAACATTCCGCTGAATGGGCTTGGTGTTACCTGACTGTTCGAAGGCTTCTTCTTGCCGTCAGTCCAAATAGAGTTGTAGAATAAGGCAACGCCAAGATACCCTTTGCCTGGCATGGTTGAGTAGGATAAGCGTATGCTAGAATATTGTGTCTGCACTAGATCCGTCCTACTCGATGTATAGATCTGAATAAAGTGGAGGCCAAAGATTAGCCATGAATAAATGTATTCAAATCAGTTCCAAGATAGAGATTGAGCATTTGAAATCCATGCTAATAGAGTCTTCCACACAGACTAAAGAGAAACTTCTTAATTTGGTCGGAAGCAACGATCCCGTTAAGCTATTAATGAACATGAAGTTTGGTAAAGTGGGCTGCGACCCTTTGGAAAAAGAACGTTCTCTCAATATCATTGAGCAACTCAACCAAACATTTACATATCTGGCTTCACTATTGGCTGTGGAGAGTTTACTGGACAAACACCCTAAGGCAATGCCGTTTACGTTGAATTTAGGTACTGCTGGGGGGGTGGATATCCAGTCTTCCGGTGATGGAGGAATAGTAGCAGAGGTTTTTTCTGCTACAAACCCGGGTAACAATCAGAAGCTGACGAAGGACGTTCAAAAGGTTTCAAAAATAAAAGAATCGGCACATAAGTATGTATTTTATATGTGTCCCGGGTACGCAGAAGGCAGGCAAGACAGCATCCCAGAGTACCCAGATGTGATAATATGGGCACTCCCAGCCAATTATTGCCTCTTGCCGGCAAGGAAAATGACAAAGGTAAGGAGCACCGGTAATGAACGGACCGTAACTTCTTTGTTAACGACAAGAGACGTGGATGTGATCGCCTCTCGAATAGCTGTTAAGCAACTTCTAATTGAAGGATACGAGGTAGCTGACTTAAATAATCTCGTTCCTTTTTCATCCATCTATCGCGTGGGCTCTGATATCGTAGAGAGATATGCAAAGAAAGGCCCCATGAGGTTTCTTAAGGAAGAGCTAAAGAGAAAAGACCCGAGGATTTTGTTCTTCCATCAATCAGGTGGAAATACAATAGGTCGATTCCAAACGCGAATGAGGTATGCTGAAATACCTAAAAAATTATCTAATCTAACGTTGAAGATCCTAAGTACGAAGAGTAAATATGTTCCCATGGACTATCTAATTCTCGATTCGGGGGAATATACCTTCGTTGAACTTAAGGCTAACAATGCCCAATTATCAAGAAAGCAATTAGAAACAGCTAAAATGATTCTAGATGAGGGATATTCTGTGTTAATCCTTCATGTATCATTAGCCATTGATAAAAGGGCTGAAGTAAAAAGGGTGCCCTTGGTTCTAAAAGAGAATCGTGATTTGTCCGTGGAAAAGATTTTGCCTATCACGCGGCATCCACTCTTAATATAGCCCCTATCCTGTCCTAAGGATGGGGGCCACCTCATAGGCCACCTCATAGTGAGAAAAGGGTAACGAAAAGGCCAGATTATGTCCGACATTCTGGCTATTAGTCCGCACTTTGCCACCAACACTAAGGCATGGTATAATTAAACAAAAATGGCAGGTTATCCAATGAAGACAACAATACGTGAAGGTGGCAGGTTAGTCATTCCAGCCGCATACAGGAAAGCATTAGGACTCAAACCTGGGGACGAAGTGCTTCTGGTGCTCGAAGATGGAGAGATAAGAGTTGTTAGCACGCGCCAGGCGATCGCGCGGGCACA
>JAUWPF010000100.1 GCA_030611745.1 Chloroflexota bacterium
CCACCGTATTCATAAAGTATTTGTGTTCAAGCTCCTGCCACTGGCTCACTTCCACGCTCCCGGCCCTATTCTATCACGAAACATAACCGCCCGCACCCGAAATTTTAGAGGGAAGAGCTTAAAACTGCCTTATGCCAGTCCCTTCTTTCTAAAGTAATGAATATATCCTATCACATTTGTCACCAGCTCATACTCATCCATCGTTACCCCGAAGTGCTCCCGGATATAATCACCGGTATGGCCGGTAATAGCCTCCTCCGTCTTCCCTGCCTTTAAATCACGCAGGATAATATCACCGATTAGCTTCGTGTTCTCGATAACAGTATCAATCAACCTCTCCGGCTCGTTACCGACACCGCCATGAGAGTAAAAAAGGAGGCGAGGCCGCAGCCTTCTCAGCCGCTCCATGTCATCCAGGTATACCTCGATATCGAAGCTCGGCGGTGCCACCGCCGGTAACGGCGGAGTGCCATCGCTGTAAACCAGGCCCAGTGCCTCGCCGCAAAACAGCCCCCTCGTCCTGGTGTCAAAGATAGCAATCTGGTGAGGAGCATGGCCCGGCGTATGGACTATCATCAGCTGCCGGCTGCCGGCGGGCAGCACTTCCCCATCCCGGACAATCCTGACCTGCGATTCGGGGACCGGCAGGATGGCACCGTAGGCAGCCTCGAAGTCCTCACCGAAAGCCATCCGGGTGCTCTTAATCAGCCGGGACGGATTGATAGCATGCCTTGCCCCCTGCTGGTTAACCACCACCCTGGCCTGCGGAAAAAGCGAGACGAGCTTCCCCAGGGCACCGGCATGGTCAAGGTGGAGATGAGTGGGGATAATATATTCCAGATTACCGAGTCCCAGCTCCTCAACCGCCTTCTGAATGCGAGGAATGGCAGCCGCCGGCCCGGGTTCTATCATGACACCGCTGCCATCCTTGATAAAGTAGGTCGTGAACATAGAAGGCAAGCCAGGTATGCGGGTTGCCAGCCGGTACGTCTCCTCGGCAACTTCTTCAACATACGTCATCATCTTCCATCCTGCAATTGACTTTGATAATGGAGAGGGAGCAAGTACCTCTGGGGGAATCTCACCGGTGACACTGACCTGATAGGTAATTGTATAACTTCCCGCCACGACCTGTAAAGTTTACCGGCATAGCGCTTCCCGGCGAAGCGGCCACTCCATCAACCCTGCCATGACCAGATTGACTACAGGCGGGCCGCAGCCATAAAATGGAGGTTAGCCATTTATCCGGGAACGGCAGTCCTGGCAGGGCGGGCAAATCACTATGAGTTCAGAACAGGAAAAGCTCTCAAGCATTTGGTCACGGCTCTCTGACCTGCTGCTGGACCTGATTTTCTACCTCCCCTGCGGGGGTGAAAGCCATTTTAGAAAGAAATGCGTGAATTTCGCCCGCCCCGCAGAAGGTAACCGGGTGCTGGACTTATGCTGCGGCACCGGTATGCTGACCTTCCTGATAGCAGGGCATACCGGCCCCAGCGGCCAGGTAATCGGAGGGGACATTTCTGGACCGGCACTTGAGATAGCCAGGGCAAAGACACCAAATCTCCCGGTTATGTTCCTCAAAACCGGCGCTGAAAACCTGCCCTTTACCCCCTCCAGGTTTGATGAGTGCTTCATCTCTTTCGGGCTGCACCATATGACCGGGCAGGCCAGACAGAATACCTTAAGAGAGGTCCGCCGGGTCCTGAGAGCCGGCGGCAGCCTCTTCATAATCGACTACAACCTGCCTGAGAGGAGACTGCCGAGGCTGATGACCAGGGCCCTCGTGAAGCTCGACAGGAGCGAGGAGGCTTACAAGCTGCTGGTAAACCACAGTCTGCTGACGGAGGTCCAGCAGGCCGGCTTTGAAATCAGGAGACGGGAGCTGGCGGGCAGGGGAATAGTCCAGCTAGTGGAAGCCGTGAACACATATTAAGGCAGCTTGCAAGCCTCAAGGGGGACAATTTCTTAAGGGGAGAACCCCCTCTTCAGGCTACCCTGGCAGATGCCGGATTGTGGTGCCGGTGTTACCCCCTTCAATCTCCTTGAGCAGGGCATGGGGCTGCCTGCCATCGATGATAGAAGTAACCCCGGTAGCGGCCAAAGCCTTAAGGCAGGCATTAATCTTGGGAATCATCCCTCCTGAAGCCACCTTTGAAGCCACCAGCGCCTCAGCCTCCGCCGGTGATAGCTGGGGGAGCAAAACACCGGAGCTATCACAAACGCCAACCACGTCGGTCAGAAAGATGAGCCTTTCGGCACCGATGGCAGCGGCGATTTCACCGGCCACAGCATCAGCGTTAATATTAAGCACCAGCTCCGTTTTGCCTGGTTTACCGGCTAAATTCAGGCTGACCGGGGCAACCACCGGCATATAGCCCGCTTCCAGGAGCATTTTTAGCGGAGTAGTGTCCACCTTCACCACCGTGCCAATATAGCCCAGCGCCACATCCTTAATCCTGCCCTGGATAAGGGCACCGTCAACCCCGCTGATGCCCACTGCCCGTCCCCCCAGGTTATTAATGCTGGCCACTATCTCCTTGTTAACCAGCCCCGCCAGCACCGAAACCACCACCTCAAGCGTTACCCTATCGGTTACCCGCTCGCCATCGACAAAGCGGGTGGATACCCCCCACTTTTCCAACCAGTCGGTTATCAGCTTACCCCCGCCATGGACGATAACCAGTGATTTACCTTCTCTCTGTAGAGAAACGATATCGTCGATAGTGGTGTCATTATCATTTAAGGCAACGCCGCCAATCTTGACCACGATAACAGGACTATCTATTACCCTCACCTCCATTGCCAACCGGAGCCATCCTGTCAGGTTGTGTACTCACTATTAATAGCCACGTACTCTGGAGTCAGGTCACAACCCCAGGCAGTAGCAGTGCCCGCACCCAGGTTAAGATTGAGACTTACCCTCACCTCTTTACCCCTTAATACCCTGGCGGCGCTCCGCCGGGTGAAGAGTAAAGGCTTCCCTTCCTCTACCAGGCAAATATCTCCCAGGAAAAGG
>JAUWPF010000104.1 GCA_030611745.1 Chloroflexota bacterium
ACCAGGTAGCCGAGCGGGTCCGCAAACGTGTTGAGGCAAAGGTAAATGTGGACGATGCGCCGGTTACCGTCAGTCTCGGCCTGGCCAGCTGGCCGGCTGACGGCATAGATTTGGAAAACATCATCGCGGCGGCCGATAGGGCACTTTATAACGCCAAGCGAGGCGGCGGTAACCGGAGTCATTGTGCCTCAGGAACCCTGCTGCCTTTAAATGATATAGTGATTACTACCGGGAACAATGACGACAGTAAGGCCTTGAGTACTATTTACACCCTGGCAGCGGCAGTGGATGCCAGAGACCGCTATACTCGCAGCCACTCGAAAAAGGTAACCGAATACGCCATGACCCTGGCGAAAGCTCTCAAGCTGGAACCGCTGGAATTAGGCCGATTGAGCAGTTGCGCTTTACTGCATGATGTTGGCAAGATTGGCACCAGCGACGAGATACTCAATAAGCCGGGCAAGCTGACCGCCGAGGAATGGGAGGTGGTCAAACTCCACCCCCAGCTGGGGGCAACTATCGTTAGCCATGTCCCCCAACTGGCTTCCTGCGCAGCAGGTATTCTGCACCACCATGAGAGATACGATGGGAGTGGTTATCCTAAAGGCTTGAAGGGTGAAGGCATTCCACTGGAAGCCCGTATTCTGGCCATAGCCGATGCCTTTGCCGCCATGACTTCCGAGCGCTCTTACTCTGATGTCCTCTCCTTTGAGGAAGCCCTGAAGGAAATAAAGCAGGGTGCCGGCAGTCAGTTCGACCCCAATCTGGTTGAGGTTTTCCTGTCCACTGTCAAAGACGTCACCGCAACGGGAAAAAGATAAGGAGGTGAAATCATTTAAGCCCCGCCCTATTGTGAGCTGGACTTAAATCAGGCTTATGAACACAAACAAGTTACAGGTCTTTGTAATCAGTCAGCAGTCCCTGTTTCGACAGGGGATAGAGCACTCGCTCTCTGGTACGGAGGACATTGAAATCTCAGGCACAGCCGAGGTCAACGATGGGGTGCTGGCCGCCGTCGACAACCTGCCGCCCGACGTAGCGCTGATAGATACCGACGGTCCTTCTGAAAGCGTCCTGACATTAGCCCGCAGGATAAAACAACACTCGCCCAATATTGCGATAATTATGCTTGCCTCCAACCCTAACGATGCCGAACTCTTCCAGGTGCTTAAAGCCCAGGCGGCGGCTTACTTGAGCAAAGAAATTACCGGTGACGAGCTGGTCAGTATCGTCAGGCGTGCCGCTCGCGGTGAACACCCTATAAATGAAAGCCTTACGGCCCGGCCAAAAGTAGCTGAACAGGTACTGCACCAGTTTCAAGAACTCTCCTGGCGAAGCGAGGCGGAAACCTTCATCTCACCGCTTACCGTTAGAGAGACAGAGATTCTCAATTATATCGCCCAGGGCTATCTTAATAAGCAGATTGCAATTAAACTCGGCATCAGTGAGCAGACGATTAAGAACCATGTTACTTCAATCCTGCGTAAACTTAATGCCAATGTCCGGACCGAAGCGGTTGTTGTAGCTATAAAGCAGGGTTTAATTTCTATCAGCTAAGTATCTGCGGCATTACCGGGCCCTGGAGTCTCTCACTTTTGCCAACAAAATGCGGTGCACTTACAGGGTGCGGTATAGCATCCAGTTCCGTTATTTTGCCAGGTAACAATAGGTATGCTATACTGTTAAACAAGTTACGGAACCACACCGTAAAACCGAGAAGGGAGTTTGAGTTTGCCAGATACAACCACTATCAAGGAACTTTTGGAAGCCGGGGCCCACTTCGGGCATCAGACCAGTCGCTGGCATCCCCGGATGAAGAGTTACATTTTTACCAAGCGCAATGGCATTCACATCATCGACCTGGAGCAGACCGCCAGTATGCTGGGCAAGGCCTGTGACTTTGTCCAGGAGGTCGTTACCGGAGGCGGCACTATTCTCTTTGTCGGTACCAAAAAGCAGGCCCAGGAGTCCATTGAGCAGGAGGCACAACGCTGTGGCATGTACTATGTCAATCAGCGCTGGATTGGAGGAACACTGACTAACTTCGCTACCATCCAGGCCCGAATTGACTATCTGGTCCGGCTGGAAGACCAGCAAGCCCGGGGAGACTTTGGCCGCCTGCCTAAAAAAGAGGCCTTGAAACTCGGGGAGGAGATGTTACGCCTCAATAAGAAGGTGGGGGGATTCAAGGAGATGACCAGCCTTCCCAGTGCTCTTTTTATTGTCGACCCGACAAAGGAGAGGAGTGCCCTGGCGGAAGCCAAGCGGATGGGAATACCGGTTATCGCCATAGTAGATACCAATTGCAACCCTGATGAAATAGACCACTCCATCCCGGCCAACGATGACGCTATCCGGGCTATAAGACTGGTCTGCAGCAAGATTGCCGACGCAGTTATTGCAGGAAAGGCTGAGGGACTGGAATCCCTGGCTGAGGCAGGCGAGGCAGAAGAAGAGGAAAAGACCGAGGTACCAGAGTCCCTGGCTGAGACAGGCAAGGCATAAAAGGAGGAAAAGACCGAGGTTGCCGAGGTTACTGAACCCATCGCCTCCAGTCCTGATAAAGAACAAGTCAAAGGGGAAT
>JAUWPF010000023.1 GCA_030611745.1 Chloroflexota bacterium
TATGAAACACAATGTGAAGATGTTCAGCGAGGCAGCAGCCAGCGGCTACGCCCTGATAACTACCTGCTCCAGCTGCGGGTTGATGATAAGGCGGGACTACCCCCGGCTGCTGGGCAGCGAAGAGGCAAAACAGGTATCGGACAACCTGTATCACTTCAGTGAATACCTCCTGAAGCTGGACGAGATAGGCGAGCTGGATACTGACTTCCAATCCATCCCCCAGACCATCTTCTACCACACCCCGTGTCACTTAAGAGCCCAGGAAATTGACAGCCCGACGGTCAAGCTGCTGGGGTTAATCCCGGATATTACTATAAGGCATATCAGCGAGGAATGCTGCGGGATGGGTGGCGCCTACGGTTACGAAAAGGTAAACTACGAGCTTTCCAAAGATATCGCCGGTAAGCTGTACGCCGAGATAAGGGAAAACCCCACCGACCGGATAGTAACCGATTGTGGCGGCTGCAAACTACAGATTGAAGCCGGCACCGGAACAATAGTGGAGCACCCCATTATCCTGATTCAAGAAGCCTACAACCTGTAGTACCGGACATTCTATGACGACGGACAGGGCTAAGAAATACCAGGCACCGGTTATCATTCTGCTGGTAGCTATTATCATCACTGGCAGTATCGTAGCCTGGACAAGATACCGCCCAGGCTGTCCCGTAGAGATTTCGATACCCCCGCCGCAGGCATTAGACGGCGAGATTTATATTAGCGGCGCCGTCAATAACCCCGGCTATTACCCCCTGTCCGCCGCCGACAGCATTGAAGCCCTCATCCAGGCAGCCGGTGGTACCACCGCTAACGCCGACCCCAATCGGTTCAAACTACTTGTCCCCGAAAGGGGAACCCAGCAGGAACCCCAAAAAGTAGACCTTAACCGGGCAGAAGCCTGGCTGCTGGAGACCCTGCCCGGAATCGGTGAGACGCGGGCCCAAGCCATCATAGACTATCGTACTCGCGAGGGACCATTCCGTAATATAAATGAGCTAACCAGGGTAGAGGGTATCGGAGCTACTACCTACGAGCAGATTAAACACCTGATTATGGTAGCTGACTGATACCCGAGAATGGAGGCTGGTGCCGCTTATCTATCTGAGTTGTGCCTGGGTAGCGGGTATCCTCGCCGGAGCTATCCTCTTCGAGTCAGGCCTTAGCCTGCCCTTTGTCTTCACCCTCGCCGGCCTCGTCCCTCTCCCGCTACTTTTCCTCAGCAAACACCGGAGGCCAGTAATCCTGACCAGCCTGTGCCTGGCCGCTCTCTTCGGTGGCGCCGCCTGCTTCCAGGCAAGCCAGCCAGCCAGTAATGAGTCACATCTTCAGTTCTACAACGACCAACCGGTAATAGTCAGAGGAATGATAAGCACCGACCCCGAGGTCAGTGATAAATCCGCCCACCTCCGCCTGGCAGCAAGCGGGGTAAAAGTAAGCGGAGAGTGGCAGGCAGTCAAAGGTAATGCCCTGCTCTTTGTGCCCCGATACACTGGCTATGAGTATGGCGATGTCCTGCTGGTAACCGGGAAACTCCAGACCCCACCCCGGCTCGATGACTTTGACTATCAGGCCTACCTCGAAGGTAAGGGAATCTATTCCACCATGCTCTACCCTGAGATAGAAGTCCTGGAACGGGGGCAGGGCAACACCATCCTGGCAGGGGTCTATTCACTGAGAGACAGCCTCTCACAAACCCTGGCCGAGGTCCTGCCCGAGCCCCAGGCATCACTGGCCCAGGCAATCATGCTGGGTAAGCGGGACAATATCTCCTCTTCAACCTATGATACCTTCAGCCAGAGTGGGACCGCTCACCTCCTGGCTATCTCCGGACTGCATCTCAGCATTGTGGCCGGCATCCTGTTAAGCCTTGGTATCTGGCTCTTTGGCCGCCGGCGTTACATCTACATCTGGCTGGCACTGGCCGTAATCTGGCTCTATGTCTTACTTACCGGCATGCACCCGCCGGTAATGAGGGGGGCGATTATGGCCAGCCTCTTTCTCACCGCCGAACTCCTTGGCAGGCAGAGAAGTGCCATCGTCGCCCTTGCCTTCGCGGCGGCGATAATGATTGGCGTAAGCCCCCGAATCCTGTGGACTGCCTCATTCCAGCTAAGCTTTCTGGCCATGGCAGGCTTAATTTTCATTGCCCCATCCCTCATGAACCTGGGGAGAAAAGGGGTCACGGCTACCCTGGGCGAGGAAGGGCCGGCGGCATCTTTAGCCAGGATTACTGCCGACAGCTTCGGGGTAACACTGGCCGCAATCATCGCAGTGTGGCCGGTTATTGCCTATTATTTCGGTGTTATCTCGTTTGTCGCTCCACTGGCCACACTCCTTGCCCTGCCCGCACTCCCCGCCATCATCATCACCGGAGCTTTAGCCGGATGCCTGGGGTCCTGTGCCCTCCCCCTGGGCTACGGCCTGGGCTGGCTGGCCTGGCCCTTCCTGTCATACATGCTGGTAGTAGTCAGTGCCTTCGCGGCTATCCCCCTCTCCCACATCCAGGCAGCTTCAATTGACATTCGCCTGGTCTGGGCTTACTACGCAGTGCTGGCGCCGGTGCTGTGGGTCAGCAGCCGCCAGAGAACCGGCGCCCTGGCCCGGATAAAGTCCGGCATCAACAAGACCGGCGCTTCCATCTCAAAGCTGCCCCCGAAATGGGTCATGCCACCGCTGCTGGTGGTGGCTATATTAACCTCAGTGACAGCTATTAGCATGCCCGATGATAAGCTTCATGTCAGCTTCCTCGATGTCGGTCAGGGGGACGCCATCCTGATTCAGCAGGGCAGCCAGGATATTCTGGTTGATGGCGGGCCCAGTCCCCAGGCAATATGTCTCGAGCTGGGCAAAAGGCTTCCTTTCTGGGACAGGACCATCGAGCTGGTGGTGCTGACTCATCCCAGCGCCGACCATCTCGCCGGCCTGCTGGAGGTCATCAACAGATACGAAGTAAAGCAGGTGCTCTATCCCGACCTGGATTTTGAGTCCGGTATATACCAGGAATGGCTCAGGCTGCTTGCGGAGAAGGATATTAAATACACATTAGCTCAGGCCGGGCAGCAGGTTGACCTGGGGGAAGGAGCCATAATGAAGGTACTAAACCCCGGGCTGCCCCTCCTGACCGGCACCCAGTCCGATGTAGACAATAATGGTATGGTGCTGCGCCTGAGCACAGGGCAGGTCAGCTTTCTTTTTACCGCCGACATAATGTGGGAGGCGGAACTTGAGCTTATCACCCGCCGCGCTGGCTTAAGCAGCACCGTGCTCAAGGTGGCCCATCATGGCTCGGATACCTCCACCATCCCCGAGTTCCTGGCGGTGGCTAACCCCCGGTTAGCCGTTATCTCAGTGGGTAAAGATAACCACTTCGGCCACCCCACTGACGAGGTAATGGAAAGGTTGAAAGCCCGGGTGGGCGCTGCCTTTATCTACCGCACCGATGAGCAGGGGACCATAGAATTCACAACCGACGGCAAGAGGCTGTGGGTGAGGACGGAATTGTGATAAAATATGACTAGCAAGACTAGCAGAGGATAGCTAGGCGTGCCGCCGGCAAGGCTAGTGGACGCACCTTGCGGAAGCCGGTAAAGTAAAGGGAGGGATTAAGTCGTGAAACTAAAAGTAGTCCTGGAAGTCAGTGAAGATGGGGGATTTACGGCTTATGTTCCCTCGCTGCCCGGTTGTATTAGTGAGGGTAACACTAAAGAAGAGGCGTTGGTCAACATTAGAGAGGCTATCGAGCTGTACCTGGAGCCTACCGAGGATGACCATATTCAGGGAGAAAAAGCTGAGGTGCTGGAGCTAGCCTTATAAGCTCCATCCCCATTTTGTCCTATCGGGAGATTATCCATGCCCTTCAGAAGGACGGCTGGGTAGTGATACGACAGAAGGGGAGCCATATCAGACTACAAAAGCACCTGGGGGACCGGACTCTAAAGATAACCGTCCCGGCACACACCCCTGTAAAGCGCTCCACGCTGAGCCATATCCTGAAACAAGCGGGGTTGGGGACTGACAGGTTTTTGGAGTTGCTTTGACTGAATCCCAGGTGAGATATGTTAATATAAAGCCCATGTGGAATTCAGCAGCTTAATTAGGAGTATGAATTATGATAGTCAAAATAAAATGCCCTAAATGTAAGACGGATGGCAGTCTATCTATAGTCGGGTCAGACTACCGGGGTCCGTATCGCTGCTGGAAATGTAGAGAACTATTCACTATAGAGATGAAGAACGATGAACTGAAGTCGTGTGAACCACTTAGCCAAGAGGAACTCGATAAACAGCAAGAAATAGAAGCCTTGAAAGCCAAATTCAAACAACACTAGCCAACAGGGAAAATACTTCTCCGATTATGTAATTGCATTCCGCACCTGGGTAAGGACAGAACAATCACCCCCTAACCTTTTCATTCCCCTAGCGTTATAGTATAGTGAAATTATAGATAACAGACAGGGGGACTATCTTTATGAAGAGGTTAATAATCGGGCTAGGGTTAGCTTTGCTACTGCTGGTGCCGGCTGCCTGCGCCAGGGCACCAGAGTCAGCACCAACACCAATGCCGGCACCAGCGCCGTCAGGGCTACCAGAAACAGACGAAGTCTACAAGAGTGCCGGAGCCGGGGCTCTGCCATCAGAGCAGGGAGAGCGGATGATAGTCCGCAGCGGGGATATCTCGCTGGTAGTAACAGATGTAACCCGGTCCCGCGATGAGATAGCCCGGCTTGCCGTAAGCCTTGATGGCTACGTGGTATCGTCACGGATTTGGGGGGAGGAGCAGGACACCAGGGGGAGTATCTCCATCCGCGTGCCCGATGAGAAGTTCGAGCAGACACTGGCTGAACTCAGAAGCCTGGCGGTAAGGGTAACCGCGGAGAGTACCAACAGCCGTGATATAACCGAAGAGTATGTTGACCTCGGGTCCCGGCTCAAGAATGCCGAGGCCACCGAGAGCCAGTATCTTGCCCTCCTGGAAAAAGCCGGGGACGTGGACGACATCCTCAATATTTACGAACGTCTCTCCCGGGTACGGAGCGAGATTGAGCAACTCAAGGGCCGGATGCAGTATCTGGAGCGAACCGCGTCAATGAGCCTGATAACAGCCCAGCTCGAGCCCGAGGCTACCGCCAGACCGCTGGTCAGGGCCGGCTGGAGCGCGCTGGAGGTACTCAAGTCCGCTGTCCGCGGGCTGGCTACCGCCGGACAGTTTCTGGGCACCATGGCTATCTGGCTGGTAATCTTTATCCCCATCTGGGGGACTATCCTTGGTATTATCCTGTGGCGCCGCCATAAGAGAAAGGCTTAAGCCCCGGGTAAAAGCCGCTCCTTAACATCGGCTTCACTTAAACCATCAATGGTAATAAGCTTATTCCGGGTAGTATGACCCCTGGTGATACTTACCCGGTTTTTGCTTATGCCCAGCGTCTTACCGAGGAAGGCGACAAGCTCCCGGTTGGCCTTTCCCTGAACCGGTGGCGCCGTTACTTTCACCCGGAATACGCCATCATTAAATCCCGTCACCTCGTTCCCGGCAGCATTGGGGTAAACTCTCACGGAAATAGATACGAGTGATTGGCTCACTCTTCGTATCGTCCCTGGACAATAAAGCCAGGGATAGATGACAGGAAGAAAATCGCCCCCAGTATCAGCCAGATTTGCCCGGTAAGATTAGCAAATACCGGGACTACCTCGGTCACCGTAATAATCCCCATAATAGTGCAGAGAAAAGCAAAGAAGTAGAGAATCCAGGACAGTGCTCCCATAATGTGACCTCCTTATTACTTACCAGCCAGGCTACGCCGGCTTTCTCTTATGGATAATATTAGCATAGATACCGGCGTCTGTATATATCTGTGGTCGGTGGCAGATAGCAGTTCGCTTTATTTTATTCCGTGTTTCAGATATAATCAGAAGGCGCTCAAAATCTAATTCCTACAGGACGATAATATGAAGCTTAAAGATAACCTGTATTTCTACCCCGAAAAAGGAATGATGGACTGCAATACTTACGTAATCAGGGGCAAGACCAGCGTCCTCATCGACCCCGGATTGACCTCTTTCCTGAAGGAACTGGTAGGAGACCTGGAAAAGGACGGCATCAAACCCGGAGACATCGATATCATCACCAATACCCACCTGCACGGCGACCACTGCTGGGCAAACGAGGCATTCAAGGAAATCTCGGGGGCTAAAATCTTCTGTCACCCCCTGCATAAAAAGTTCTGGGATGCAACCGTCATTCAAACATCAAGGGTTTTCGGACTGCAGCCGGTGGAATTCAAGGAAGATGGCTCCCTGGATGATGACACGCTGGATACGGGAGACCTGCAGCTTGAGCTAATTCCCGCGCCGGGACACTCCCCGGACAGCATCTGTTTCTACTGCCGGGAGGAGAAGTTCCTCATCTGCGGAGACGTCATCTTTAACCAGAACACGGGCCGGGTTGACCTGCCGGGGGGTAATGCCGACGAACTCAAACAGTCAATCCGCAACCTGTCCCAACTGGAGATTGAGTACCTGCTCCCCGGCCATATGGATGTTATAACCACCGCCGAGAAGGTAAAACAGAACTTTGAATTCGTCGAGAGCAATGTCTTCAACTGGCTATAGACAGATGATGGAATACTCTCTTGAGCTGGGGCCCATCAGACCGCCGAGTGAAGCCTACTCCCTGCTTATCCGAACCACCGTAAACTGCCCCTGGAACCGGTGCAAGTTCTGCCACATCTACAAGGGGAAAAAATTCCGCTTGAGGTCAGTCGAGGAGATAAAGCAGGATATCCTGACCGCCAGGGCAATACAGGACCAGATAAAAGAACTCTCCGGGAAGTCGGGCTATGGGGGCAGCGAAAAAGAGGTCGCCATCGGGCTGCTCAATAATCCGCCCAGCGAAGCCATCTACAATGTGGCGCTGTGGCTTTACGGCGGCGGCGAGAGTGCCTTCCTCCAGGATGCTAACACCCTGATTATGAGGACCCATGAGCTGGCCGAGGTAATCAGGTTCCTAAAGGAAACCCTGCCCAGTATTACCCGCATCACCAGCTACGCCCGCTCCAAGACAGCCGCCAAAAAAAGCCTTGAAGAGCTGACCGAGTTACGTGACGCCGGGCTTTCCCGGCTGCATATCGGGCTGGAATCGGGCTACGACCCGGTGCTTGAGTACATGGACAAGGGGGTCACGGCGGCCGAACATATCGCCGGCGGCAGAAAGGTAGTAGAGTCGGGAATCTCCCTGTCCGAATACGTACTCCTGGGGGTGGGGGGGAAGCAAATGTGGCGGGAGCATGCCACCCAGACCGCCCGGGTGCTGAGTGAGATAGACCCCGACTTCATCAGGGTGAGGACACTCACCATCAAGGAAGGAATGCCCCTTTATGAAGAAGTGGCCAACGGCAATTTCAAGCGGCTCACCGACGAAGAAACGGTGGCAGAGGAAAAACTGCTCCTCCAGCACCTTGACTGCCACTCAAATTATGTAAGCGACCATATTACCAACCTGCTCCAGGAGATTGAAGGGAAACTGCCCGAGGATAAAGCGAGGATGCTGGCGGTCATAGAAAGGTTCCAATCACTATCAGCCGGAGAGAGGGACAACTTCCGCGTGGGCAGGAGGGTCGGCATCTACACAGCCCTCGATGACCTCTACGACCCGCGCCGCAACCAGCTGGTCGAGCAAATTATGCCCGAACTCAAGCAGGACGGCAACGGGATAGACGAAGATAAAATATATGCCCTGATGGAAAGATTTATCTAGGGTCCATCCATCAAGGCGCTATCCAGGCTACCAAATGGAAAAAGAGGCAGTACCAGCAGCGGACCTGGCCCGGGAAATAGGCGATTTACTCCGCCAGAAAGGCCTGACCCTGGGGGTGATTGAATCAGCCACCGGCGGGTTAATATCCCACCTGATAACCAACACCCCCGGCAGTTCAGACTACTACAAGGGGTCAATTACCGCCTACAGTAACGAGACCAAGGTCAGGGTGGTGGGGGTCCGGGAGGAGACCCTGGACCAGTATGGCGCCGTGAGTGCCGAGGTGGCCCAGGAGTTGGCCCGGGGAGGGAGCAAAGTACTGGGCCCAGATGTCTGCCTGGCCGATACCGGTATCGCCGGACCCGCCGGGGCGGCGCCGGGGAAACCGCTGGGGCTATTCTACATCGGCCTATCGCACCGGGGCGGAACTTATACCCGCAGGCATGACTTCACCGGAAACCGGGAGCAAAATAAGCGGTACGCGGCCGAGGCAGCCCTGGGCTGGCTGAAAGAGTATCTATCAGGCCTGGAATAAGTGCCGGGTAGATTGTCATTAGCACCCCTCAGTGGTATACTCTGACACATACACCAAGCACTGGAGAGGAGATTCCGGATGAAAAGAGCCGATGGCCGCGCCTGGGATGAGCTGCGGCCGGTAAAATTAACACCCGGTTTTCAGAGCTTTGCCGAAGGCTCGACCCTGATAGAGCTGGGGCTGACCCGGGTGCTGTGCTCGGTTAGCATGGAAGACAGGGTGCCCCCCTTTCTCAGGGGAAGCCGCAGTGGCTGGGTTACCGCTGAATATTCCATGCTGCCCCGCTCCACGGTTACCCGCACCTCCCGCGATTCAGCAGCAGGCAGAGTCGCCGGCAGAAGCCAGGAAATCCAGCGCCTCATCGGGCGTTCGCTACGGGCAGTAACCGACCTTGATGCGCTCGGCGAGAGGACCCTGATTGTAGACTGTGATGTACTCCAGGCAGACGGCGGCACCAGGACTATTGCTATCACCGGCGCCTACGTCGCCCTGCACCAGGCCCTGGAGACCCTGGCAAATATGGGAGTCCTATCATCTATCCCCTTGAAGAGCGCCGTTGCCGCCACCAGCGTCGGCATCGTGCATGATTACAAGATGCTGGACCTCTGCTACGATGAAGACTGCAACGCCGCGGTTGATTTCAACGTGGTGATGACCAGCAAGGGTGAATTTGTGGAGCTTCAGGGCACCGCTGAAGGGAAACCCTTCTCCAGGGAGACCATTGACGCCCTGCTCTCCCTGGCCGAAAAGGGTATCAGCGAGCTATTTCAGTTTCAGCAGGCCATCCTGGGAACAGCAAGATAAGACAAGGTAACTATCCCTTACAGGCAAGTAACAGATAAGTATCACAAAGAATGCGACAATTGGCATATTGACAAAGACATGGTTTATGGTATTATTTGAATCTTAGAGTAGCAGCATGCTATAATTCACGTAGCCAGTCCTGTCGTTCATCCACATTAAGAGGAGGCCACCTGTGAGTACTGCAGGTTATGTTGTTTTGACACATAAATTCCGCAGAGTGAATAGGCGATGGACTGCATACTGTGAAGAACTTGGCACAGCGACTTTTGGTCGCTCTTTGCCAGAGGCAGAGAAAAGACTCATTGAAGCCGTGTGGCTACATCTAAATACACTTGAAGATGTGGGTGAACGAGAACGATTCTTCAAAGAACACAATATAGAGCTTCACCACACCAAGCCCAAGAAAGATATTACAGTTCGCTTGCCTCTAAAACAAGAGGTGTTTGTACACCCTCACGTACAACGGATTCCTACACTTAGCCCAGCTTGACCTATACCCCGAATCTGTTAATCAATTCAAGTAATCTTCTTTTCCCAATGTTTGTTTGTTTACGGCCTACTATTGCTGCTAATGTGCCATCGTCAAGCGGAGCATTGCTATCTGGTACTACTGTCACCCTGGTACGGTCTGCAAACAACTTGGCTAATGCAACACCGTGCTGGGCCCGCCTCTTAATAGACCAACCATCCTTCTGCAGAAGCTTGATTAACTTCTTGCCACTTAAAGCAGGAAGTCGAGTATATCTCGGCATATATCATGTATCCTTCAATACCTCAATCCACCCCCTGTCAGAGGATGATTACCTGAGATATTCCCACCACTCAGAGCCCTATGTCAGGGCCGCACCTGACCGCTGCCGAAAATAATCCACTTGTAGGTAGTCAGTTCCCTTACCCCCAGGGGGCCGCGGGCATGAAACTTCTGGGTGCTGATGCCAACCTCAGCCCCCAGCCCGAACTGGCCGCCATCGGTAAACCGGGTACTGGCATTAGCATAGACACAGGCAGCGTCCACCTCGTTAAGAAAGCGCATCGCCGCCCCATACTCCTCGGTAACAATGGCCTCAGAATGCCCCGACCCGTAGCGCTCAATATGCTCCAGCGCCCCGTCCAGCGAGTCCACCACCTTAACGGCTGCCACCAGTGATAGAAACTCCCTGCCCCAGTCCTCATCCGTAGCTGCTACCAGCTTCAGGGAGGAATCGGACTTCAGAATAGCCATCGCCCGCTCATCGCAGTGCATCTCCACCCCGGCCCCTGCCCACTCCGCCGCCACCAGGGGGAGGCAGCTCCGGGCAATATCCGCATGAACCAGCAGGGTATCCAGAGCATTTCACACCGTGGGGCGCTGCACCTTAGCATTGAAGGCAATCGCCACCGCCTTATCAATATCGGCACTCCGGTCCACATAGGTATGACAGACACCAATCCCGCCGCTCACCACCGGCATGGCGGCATTCTCCGTGACCAGCTTTATCAAGCCGGCGCCGCCGCGGGGAATCACCAGGTCAATAAACTCACGCATCCTGAGCATGTCATTGACCAAGGTACGGTCCGTACTCTCAATAAACTGCACCGCCCCCTCGGGCACCCCGGCTCTTGCCGCCGCACCCTGAACTACCCCCGCCAGGGCACTGTTAGAACGGACAGCTTCCTTCCCACCCCGGAGGATAATGGCATTACCCGACTTCAGGCAGAGACTGGAGATGTCAACTGTCACGTTGGGACGACTCTCATAAATAGCTCCAATGACCCCCAGCGGCACCCGCTTCCTGCCCACCTGCAGCCCGTTGGGCAGGGTACGCATATCAAACACCTCGCCCACCGGGTCGGGCAGAGCCGCCACCGCCAGCACATCGCCGGCGATAGCTTCAAGGCGGTCAGGGGAGAGCATCAGCCTGTCCAGCATGGCGGCATTCATACCGGATGCTTCCGCCTCCTTGTAATCAAGCTGATTAGCCGCCAGGACCTCATCCTTCCTGGCTAGCAGGTCTGCTGAAATATTATGTAAAGCTTTATTCTTGACCTCGGCGGAAAGGTAAGCCATCTTCCGCGATGCTGCCTTAGCCGCCACCGCCTTAGCTTTCAGTTCCTCTATCCCTGATTTCATAGCTAAACTCCTTTCCCCCTACAGCACCACCAGATTATTGCGGTGCACGACTTCGGAGCCGTAATCGTAGCCAAGAAGGGTGACAATCTTCCTGGAATGCGCTCCCTTAATAGCATTAATATCAGCCGAGCCATAATTGGTTATGCCACAACCCAGCTGTACCCCCCCGGGGTCATAGATATTGACGATATCACCACGCTGAAATGTGCCCTCGACCTCCCTGATACCCGCCGCCAGGAGACTGCGCTTCTGCTTCCTGAGCGCCACCGCCGCCCCCGAATCCACCACCAGCCTGCCTTTCGTCGAAAGCCCGCTGAGCATCCAGCGCTTGCGGCTTTCCAGCTTGCTGGCTACAGGTAGAAAGCGGGTGCCCACCGCCTCACCACCAGCCACCCTCAGGATAACATCCGGCTCCCGGCCGTCAGCGATGACTACCGTCACCCCGGAGGCGGTTGCCAGCCTGGCTGCTTCAAGCTTGGTAATCATGCCGCCGGTGCCAAGGTCACCATAGGTATCAGCCGCCAGACGCTCAATCTCCGAGTCTATTTGTTTAACCTCGGAGATAAGGCGGGCATTGGTGTCACGGTGGGGGTCAGCCGTATACAGCCCGGCAGCATCGGTGAGCAGCAGCAGCAGGTCGGCATCAATCAGGTTAGCCACCATCGCCGACAGGTTATCGTTATCACCAAACCTGGTTTCCTCGAGCTCATCCACCGCCACCACATCATTTTCGTTGACAACGCACAACACCTTTAGCTCCAGCAGGGCAAGGAGGGTATTGCGAGCATTCAGGTAACCGGCACGGTCGACAAGGTCAGCTTTAGCCAGTAATGCCTGGGCCACCGTAATATCATGCTGCTGGAAAAGCCGCTCATAAGCCTGCATCAAGTAATACTGCCCCACCGAAGCCAGCACCTGCTTGAACGGGATACCCTTGAGCTTCCTGGCCAGCCCCAGTCTATGTCTGCCCGAGGCTATCGCCCCGGAAGAAACGACGACCACCTCCCGCCCCCGCTTATGCAGCTGCGCAACCTGAGCTACCAGGCTCGACATTACATCCCGGTCCAAGCGCTCGCTGCCGCCGGTGAGCAGACTGGTGCCAAATTTAGCCACTATCCGGTGATAGGGCAGACTAAGATTTTTATCGTTCGATTTAGCCATTCACCGCCG
>JAUWPF010000094.1 GCA_030611745.1 Chloroflexota bacterium
CAGCCTGTCAAAGACATCGGCAAAGGTCCCCGGAGCCGGGGCCGCAGTTATCGGCAGGGTCTTGCTCTGCGCTAGCTTTCGATAAAAATCATCGGTTGTCAGGTCAATCCCATCCCGATAGGCCTTGCTGCCGAAGTGAACATAGAGGAGTACCATCGTAATCCCCAGTTCACTGGCTATCTCAGGTGACAGGTCGGAGGTGCTATCAGTAACAATCTTTACAACCATGATTTAGCCTACTATAGTTCGACGATTGTTCTCTAGGTCTTTGATAACACTAAACCCGACGAAACAACGCTAGCCACTATCTGCCGAAGTGTGTAATTTCAGCTGGACACAAGCTCCTACAGGCATTGCCTATTATATGCTGTCGTTTCCTCAATGGCAATATGGAGAGGAGCAAAGTAGTGGGTTACATGTTACGCTACGAGGTGTACTGGTGTAACAAAGTAAGCTAATGTGTATTTGAAACACGGGGGTTTCTTAAAATGGACTCATAATCCCAAGGTTGTTGGAACAATTTGGCTTAGGTTTATACCCTAAGGAAGCCCCTTGCCCCTCAGTGCTATAGCTAAAATGCCTGGTCCACCGTGTACGCCCAACCCGGGTCCAAGTCTGGCTAATATAGTCTGCTCTTTAGGAAATATATTACTTGTACGCTCAACAAGGGATTTTGCTTCATCAGGTGTAGTGCTATACAAAATGGCCAAATCCTGAATTTCTGTTGCATTATTTACAAAATCCAATAATCGGCCCATTCCTTTAGAACGGGTTCGAACCTGGCCGGAAGGCACTAACTCTCCATGTCTTACTGTGAGTAGGGGCTTTATGTTTAATACCGATCCCAATAGTGCCTTCGCCTTTCCAATTCGCCCGCCTTTGGCTAGATATTTAAGTGTATCGAAGAGAATGAGCAAATGCACGTTAGGAATAATCTTACCTACCTCATCCACTATCTGCTGTAGACTCATTCCGGACTTGGCCATTTTAGAAGCCTGTATAACTATCAGCCCAAGAGCAATTGTTAATGTCTGCGAGTCAACTATCTCAATGGGGCATTGGTTCCTTACCATTTTCTTGCCTTGTACTGCCGAGTTATAAGTACCGCTCAATTTACTGGAGATATGAATGGAAATAATACCGTCAGCATCCCGGGACAGTTTATCGTAGACAGTAGCAAAATCCTGCGGAGATGGCTGTGTGGTGCTAGGATGGATAGGGTCATGTAATAGTCTCCGGTAAAATTCATCTTCGCTAATATCCACCCGATCACGGTAGACCTCATCCCCAAATCGCAGATATACCGGCACCACAGTGATACCCAGCTCCTCAGCTAATGTGGGCGGCAGGTCAGCGGCACTGTCAGTGACAATCTTTACTGTCATATAAAACGCGTCCTCGCCTCAGTCTCCTAAACCAATACTATAATCATATTACCCTGAGGTAATTTCACATGTTGATAGTCTAGTCCCCTGTTTGCGAGATTGTCAAGAATGAAAACACAGAAAAATCGGACAAAAACCATTTCGTGCAACGAAGTAACAAAACATCTGAATGTTAGATGAAGATACCACAATCGTTGTTGGCCGGGCCAAAATGTCCCGTTTTTGTAGACGATATAGCCAACCCTTTAACCTAATGAGGGGGAAACCTGTTCAGGCCAGTTTTCTTCTTATCTCGGGAAGGGAGGCTTGAGCAGCCAGTTTACCCTCTAAGATACACTCGTGAGCACGGTGGAAATCACCCCAGCCGATATATGTTACCCGGGGTTCAATTACGACATCAGCCCCGGCCAGGCTGGACTTCAGCCCCCGGTAGCCAATGATGTGTATCATCTGCATGACTATATTTAAGATATTGGGCTCCTTTGCCTTCATCTCTTTTCCCCTCGCCTCTACTTCACGGAGCCTTTCCTGCACACCTGGCGTTGTATTCACCGCGATAATGAAGTCTGCCCCCATTTCCTTGAGGACATTCACCGGCACCGGGGTGGCCAGGGCGCCATCAACCAGGTATCTGCCTTCCCATTTAACCGCCTTAAGAATCACCGGGACCGAGCCGCTGGCCCTTACTCCCCTCCGCACCAGGCCCTGCTTGATTACCACCTCGTCACCGGTCTCGATATTGGCGGCGACACAGGCAAAAGGTATCACAAGGTCACTAAATTCGATGTCACCGATAGTTGTCTTCAACATCTCTTCGATTTTCCGCCCCCGGACCAACCCGGTTTTGGGTAAGGCAGGGTCGGCCAGAAGCGAGAACCTCTTCGAGCCCCAGTACACTGCCATCTCTTCCAGTTCACCCGCATCTTTCCCCATGGCATAAAAGGCACCCACCAGGGAACCCATACTGGTGCCGGCAACCATATCAACGTGAATCCCCTCCCTCTCCAGGACTTTCAGCACCCCGATGTGAGCCAGTCCCCTGGCAGCGCCGCTGCTCAGAGCCAGACCAATTTTCCTCTTCTTACCTCGCAGTTTAGTCGCCCTCCTTATCCGGGATTTCCCATACCAACTACTGTTTGGCTATGTTAAAACCCCTGCCTGCTGGCTGTCAACACCTCACCATCAGCCATCAAATTGTTTAGCATTATGGGGGAGCTACTAAGAATGGACATAGGCAAGTACCTTACCCCCGGGGCAGCACGCTTACTCCCAGAACGTGGGGGCCGACATGAGTCCCCACTACGGGGCTTACCTTTGCCCGGTAGATACGCTCTCTGGGAAGCTTACTACTGAGTCGCTCCACCAGCATCTCGGCTTCATCGGGAGTAGTGGCATCCTCTATCGCCATCTCCTCGATATGAGGGAAGCTCATGGCAAAGTCATACAAATAGTCTATTGCCTTCTCTCTGGAACGTGTCCTGGTGACCGCCTCGGTGTAACCATCTTTTATGGTAATTATAGGGTTAACTTTAAGCATAGACCCGAGAAACGCCTGGGCGGTGCCGATGCGTCCTCCCCTTCGCAAGTACTCCAGCGTATCAAAGGCCATCCGCATGTCTACCCGGCGCACACTACTCCGGGCAACATCAATTACCTCGTCAAGGCTGGCCCCCGCTTGAGCTGCCTTGGCCGCAGATATAACGATTAGTCCCAGCCCCATAGTCGCCCACAGGGAATCAATTATCTCCAGCCGGGACTTGCTCTTCATCAACTCTTTACCCTGAACCGCCGCCTCATAGGTAGCACTGTACCTGGAGGAAATAGCAATTGTCAGGATTTCATCAGTCTCCTCTGCCAGCCTGTCAAAGACATCGGCAAAGGTCCCCGGAGCCGGGGCCGCAGTTATCGGCAGGGTCTTGCTCTGCGCTAGCTTTCGATAAAAATCATCGGTTGTCAGGTCAATCCCATCCCGATAGGCCTTGCTGCCGAAGTGAAC
>JAUWPF010000067.1 GCA_030611745.1 Chloroflexota bacterium
GCCCCATAGAGGCAGCAGGGGGGTGATACCCAGTTCCCCACAGACCCTTTCTATCCAGTCCCTGTGTTCCTGGAGGTAGATATCGCCAAAGACCATGCCTTCCACGCCGTTGCGCTTCAGAGCAGATACAGCCTTCTTAAACGTCTGTTCATAGAGGGACATGTCTGGTGGGACGGTGTATTGCACCAGGGGGATTCCTATGGCCTGCGCCTGCCGGGAGATGAGGCGAGCCCTGGTCCCATGAAAGGAGACCCTTCTGAACTCCCGGGATATGAAATTGACTAGATATGAGACCTCGTAGCCCTGTGCCAGGGCTTTGTAACAGGCAAAACAGCTATCCTTTCCTCCGCTCCAGGAGACAACGACTTTCATGGTATCAATCTCCCGACTCCTTCCAGGTGAGATGTGTCATTCAGCAGGCAGAGCACCGCTCCCTCGGGATAGGTTTCCACTATTGTGAGAGAAGCGGGCTCAAGTTGGAATTGCCACCAGTGCTTCAGGCTTATCCCGAGCAGGATGCAGAGAAGCACCCTGAGCGAGCCGCCGTGGGCTACTACCAGCAATGTCCGCTCCGGGGGCTGTTTTCGGACTTCGGCAATGAATCGCTTGAGGCGAACGCTCATCTGCCTTAAGCTTTCGCCGCCGGGGGCGCTCATACCGGGGTCCTGTCCGCTCAGGAGTCTGGCTGCCTCATGGTAGTGCTCCTCCATTTCTTCGAAGGCCATGCCGTCAAGCTCACCAAAGTCAAGCTCCCGCAGTCCCGGGCGTGGTATCACCTGTAGCTTGTGGGCGGTTGCGATTATCCCGGCAGTGTCGGAGGCCCGCCTTAAGTCGCTGGAGTAAATCGCATTGAAGTTCTCTCTGGCAAGCCGGTCCCGCAATGTCTCCCCCTGTTTGATTCCTTCCCGGCTGAGGCTGATGTCGGTATGTCCGTAATACCGGCTTTCCTCTCCTTTGGTTTTACCGTGTCTGACTAACAAAAACCTGGCCATTGCCAAACCCCTCAAAATCCGGCGGTATCAGCACCACCTTGAAATAAGACAGAAAAGGATGAGGACAAATACCTGGCTCACCTCATTGATGGTGCCGTAGCTGTCCCCGGTGAGCCCGGCGAACCTTCGCTGCAAAAGCAGCCCCAGTGCCGCCGCCAGCAGCCAGACCGCGAATATCAGCACCGGGCCGGTGAAGACTGGAGTCAGGCCCTGGAGTGCGAGCAGTCCCAGAGTCGATACCAGCACCAGTGAGGTTGCCAGGGCGAACTTCTTCCCGTCCGCCTGCTGCTTGAAAGCCTTGCCCAGGCCCGCCGGTTTGGCGTAGGGGAAGGCAAAGATGGCGTAGACCATCGCCCAGCGACTGAGTGCCGGCGTGAGAATAAGGGCTATTGTCTTATAAGTCCCGGCTATTTCCCCCAGGGAAACATAGGCCAGCAGCAGCAGGCAAAAAGCGCCGGCAACCCCGAAGCTTCCCACGTGGCTATCGCTCATTATCCGCCACCTTTCCCGTGGTGGTCCCCGGCTGAAGAGCGTGTCGCAGGTGTCGATGAAGCCATCGATGTGCAAGGCCCCGGTGAGGAGCAGGAGGGCTATTAGAATAATGGCGTTAATGATGGAAGGGGGCAGGATGAAGCCGAGCGCCCAATCGATACCGGCAAGCACCGCTCCCAGGAAGAGCCCGACCAGGGGGAAATATCCCAGCGAGGCACCTGCCTCCCCGGCACTGAATTCACGCCGCCCTGGAAGCGGGATAACGGTCAAAAACCGGAATGCGGCGAGCAGTTTCAATTCAACTTCTCCGAAACGCCAGCATCAGCAAAGGTGGTCATCCCGGCGAGGGTTTTTACCGCTGCCTCGACAATAGAGATGGCTAGTGCCGCCCCGGTCCCTTCACCGAGGCGCATCCCGAGGTCGAGAAGTGGCCTGAGTCCGAGGTAATCGAGGATGGTTTGGTGTCCTACCTCCGCTGACACGTGGGCTGCAATAAGATAGTCCTTCACTCTGGGGCAGAGCTCGCTGGCAATGAGGGCGGCGGCGCCTGCAATAAAGCCATCGATGACGACGGGCAGGCGCCGGGCAGCGGCACCGAGGATAACCCCGGCAATCCCGCCGATTTCGAAGCCCCCCACTTTAGACAGGACATCGATGGCATCCTCGGGGTCCGGTCTATTCAGGGCGAGCGCTGCCTCTATCACCTTCACTTTTAATGCCAGCTGCTCATCGCTGACGCCGGTCCCTTTACCGGTTACCCTGCCTACGGGCTCTCCGGTGATTGCGGCACAAATGGCGCTGCTCGGAGTGGTGTTGCCGATTCCCATGTCTCCCACGCCGACTATGTCCAGCCCCCCGCTCACCTCCCCGTTAATGACCTCAATGCCGCTCTCTACGGCCCGCAGTGCCTGTTCCTTACTCATCGCCGGCCCCTTAGCCATATTGTGTGTGCCCGGGGCTATCTTTCTGGAAACAAGCGACGGATGGGGCTCGAACTCTGCCGCTATCCCCATGTCAACAACCACTATGCGGGCACCGATATGCCGGGCGAGCACGTTGATGGCGGCACCACCCCTCAAGAAGTTATGCACCATCTGGGCGGTGACCTCCCGGGGGTAGGCACTCACCCCCTCGGCGACAACACCATGGTCGCCGGCTATAATCACAATGGCCTTTCGCTCGATGCGGGGCAGCTCCTTTCCCGTGATGCCGGCTACTTTAACGGAGAGCTCTTCCAGCCTTCCCAGGCTGCCGCGCGGCTTGGTCAGCTGGTCCTGGCGCGCTTGAGCCTTGGCCGCCGCCTCTTTGTCTGGAGGCTTTATCGTTCCGATCGTATTGGACAGAATTTCTGACACCTCTACCTCCCGTGTGAGCTAGTCTATCAATTTCATCCCTTCCCAAAATGCCTGTTCTGTTCCCATCAGAGCGTTCTATCACGAAGTGAGACCTATATGGGGTAAGCACCACATGTCCGGCAAAATGAGGCTCCCTCCTTAACGTTAGAGCCACACTCCGGACAGGTCTTTAAATCACTATCCCTCGCAGAAGGAACGCCTACCTCACTTCTGAAAACCTCGTAATAGGAAAGGTGCTCCTTACTTCTAATGACAACCCTATCTTCATTGAGATACTTTGCCTTCTTTTCAATGAACTCAAGGTCTGAGATTGTTGAATCGAAAAGGGACGGCAGCATGGCGGTGCCGGTCCCTACTTCTATCGGTGCCTTGGCTCTCCATGTTAGTTCCCGCGGCATAATATTCTCGAAAGCCTTGCGCAGAAGCCACTTGCCCCATACCTGCCCCCTTTCCCTCTTGACCTTCAGCCCCACATCTAAGTCTGTTGCCAAAGCCTTGAATTGTGGGTCCAGGTATGGAAGTCTAACTTCCACGCCCAGGTCCATGGCTAAGTATATTGAGGAAAAGCTCATGTTGGCCCATAACTTTTTAAGTGCTCTGTCCAGTTCCTCCTTGCTGAGGCCGAAGAGGAAGCTGTAGCCACCAAAAAGCTCATCGCACCCATCTCCCGTCATAATGGTCGACATGCCCCGGTCGCTTCCGTCTTTCAATGCGAGATAGATGGCGGCACTATTGCGGACTTCCATAGGGTCAAAAGACTTCAGAATCCTGACTGTAGCCCGAATACTCTCTTCCAGTTCTTCGGCCTTAAAATAATGGATGTAGTGGCTCAGGCCCAAACGGCTGGCTACCAGCTTGGCATAGTCAACATCCGGTGCCGGGGCATCGCGCAGGGCAACGGTAATACAGCTTGGTCTCGCCCACCTTGAACTAAGATAAGCAAGTATAGCTGAGTCCAACCCTCCCGAGAGGAGAAGCCCATCGGCCAGGTTCCGCTTTACGCTTTCTTCGAGCGCTTGAACAATGGTATCATAATTCAAACCGTGCGATTTCATAGCATTAGATGCTGGTGCCCAGCTCTCCTTCACGCTCTAGCGTCTTGAGGGTGGTGATTAGTCTTCGGCACTCCGGCATGGTGCGCGCCGCGATGCGGACATATTCCGGCAGGCCAAATGAGGCACAATCACGGACGAGGATGCCATGCCTTAACAAACAGGCTCGAAACTTTCTCCCGTTACCTACCTTTACCAGAAAGAAATTGGTTTTCGATGGCAATGCGGTAAGGCCAATCTGCCCCAGCTCATTCAACAAAAACTGCTTTACCCGCCTGATCTTCATCTCACACTGCCTGAGATAAGAAGTATCTCCTAGAGCAATTACCCCCGCCTTCTGGGCCACTGCATTGATGTTCCACGGGGGACAGACCTTGCGCAGGTCGTGAGTAATCTTCTTGCTTGCCACGGCATAGCCCAGTCGTAGCCCCGGCAGAGCATAATCTTTGGTCATGGAACGCACACTAATAACATTGCCCCGGGGCACGAGCTCAGTAGAAGGCCAGCTTCCTTCGGTAAAGGCGCTATAGGCCTCGTCCAGGATGACAAGACTCTGAGGAGAGGCCTCCAAAACCCTCTCAATCTCCTGCTGAGATAGATACTGGCCGGTAGGGTTATTAGGATTGCAGATAAAGACGCCTTTAGGGTGATGCTGCCGGATAAGAGCTACCGTCTCGTCTATGTTAACGGTGAAGCACTCCTCCTCTTTCTCCCATTGCTCAAGGATTTCGGCGCCAACAATCTGGCAGGCAACCTCGTACTCACCAAATGTTGGCTTGAGGATGAGAACCGAATCGCCATGACCAAAGTAAGCCAGGGCGATGAGGCGGATAATTTCTATGGAGCCACTGCCAACAAGGATGTTATCCGGGGGAACACCCAGTTTTCCCGAGAGGCACACTTTTAGCTCCGTAGACTCGGAATCAGGGTAGCGGTCAATGACAACGGAATCAAAGACGCCCCTTACCTCCGGCGGGAAAGAAAACGGGTTAGAACTGACACTGAAATCAATTATCTCATCGGCAGTAAGCCCTATGGCTCTAAGTTCAGCGTAATTTGGCCCGCCATGAGGACAGACCTCTAGCTTCTCTATTTCTGGTTTAGGTCGAATAGACAAGGTAAATCACCTCAATGGCAAAACATGCCAGAATCCAGGTCACAGTCGCTATTTGCACCAGGCTCAGCGACTCATCAACAGTCTCCGGAACCAGCGGGGCATTTGCCCTGCCCAGTTTGTAGTGGCCTACCTTTTCCAGCTGTATGTTAAGCGCACCGGCAGCTGCTGCCATCGGCCAGCCGGCATTGGGACTTTCTGTCTTAGAATGGTCACCAAGCACCACCTGCCATGACCTTCTGCCGCTACGCCTGGAGAAAAAGGCAGCCCAGACTAAAAGCAGTGCCGTCAGCCGGGCAGGTATAAAGTTAAGCACATCATCCAGTCTGCTTGGGAATTTGCC
>JAUWPF010000038.1 GCA_030611745.1 Chloroflexota bacterium
AAATTCAAACAGCCTTTTCTCCAGGTCCTGGCTATTCCTTGACTGAGTGTATAGGGCCTCCAACGAGCCGTATTTCCTCCTTAAGCTGGCTGCTATCTCAAGCAGGTTTGACGCAGTGGAGAAGTCGTAGCGAACATAGCCACCGGAGTCTAATACCTCTATCAGTTTATCCCAGCCAGCCTCTGTAATGCCCTCGGCTGTTACAATTCCCTCTTTTTCAAACTCCCGGTAAGTCCTTTTGGCTACTTCAGAGGAAATTCTCTTTGCAAAAAGGGTCGAAGCCAGAAACCACTTGAATCTGTCCTCTTCTGTTTTTAAATCCAGGCCTAGCTCCTGAGAATAGGTTATCAACCTCAAGACTTTTTCTGCCGCATCCCTCATCGCCTTGCTCCTTATCCAATTCTAGACGTTTGGAAAAGAGAACTCAGCACGCCCGGTATAATTGCCGTGAGCGTGCGAAATTACGATTATTCCTATACCCTCCCCTTCAAAATGACTTTAGGTCACCTGAGGAGCAAGTTCCCACCAAACATGCGCATGGCAATGGCCAATGGGATGTTCCCACGCTTCATACACGAATTCGTCTATGGTTGGCAATTCAACAGTAATGGTTGTGAGAGTACCATTCACAGGGCCTTGCCAGAAGAGCCCGCTCTTAGATTCCTCAAAGTGATTATCGATGAAGTCCAATCCCAGAGGTCGCAAGAGCCAGAAGAACGTAGCATGGTAACTATCTCCTGTTCTTGATACTGCGCCGTGGATGCTGCACTTCAAGATAGTTGACTTCTTCCCTTCATTGAATTCGACATTAGCATTGGTAATCTCCTCACATTTTTCACCATGTGTTGATACGTCTTCTACAAACTTTGCTATTAGGTCAGAGCTGAACCTGGCTTTACTCTGTAGAATCACGGAATATTGGCCTTCCCCCCAATAGGATTCATTCTGGTAATGAACGACCCCACCTTCTATTTCCGTCTTTACTATGCTTTTTGTCTGAGTCAAATTAGTAAGTTTTATGGATTGGGTGGGCGCAGGTGTGGGGCTGGGAGCAGTTGGAGCAACACAACCACCCATAGTCAAAACCACAAATATTAAGATTAACTTCAGGCCATGGATTTTCCTCATTGATATGACCTCCTCTCCATCCCCGGCATCCAGAAATACATATCAAGCTATTTATAATTCTACCACTCTGAAGAGGCTGTCGGCATCCCCATTCTGGATACCACTAGAATCCATGCCGAGGCTGCCTTAAACCTCGCTCAATTCGGTTGAACATTTCGTCACTTTGTTCAACGGAGCACTAGGATGGCTGGCGTGGGGCCCGACCAGGAACCAACCTTAGCTTGCGAGGAGCAAGTAGCCACATCAGCATCGCGGAGGCTACCATGGAACCTATCACTATCAGGAAAGCAACGGAGTAGCTACCGGTCTTGTCGTGGAGAAATCCAGCAAGCCAGGGGGAGATACTGCCACCTAAGGAGAAGCCCAAGGTTGTAGTGCCCAAGATAGAACCAAAGTATTTCCCCCCAAATAAATCAGCCATCGTGGCGAAAAACACAGGCCCTACAGCACCCAAACTCAAGCCAAAACAGACTGCAAATAAGAAAGCCATCCAAGGCTGGGACGTGTCCTGTATAACGAATAATAGGGATGCTGCCCCGGCACTTAGAAGGCAACTCGGTATGAAAACCATCTCCCGCCCTAGACGGTCTGATAAAGAGCTACACAGGGTTCCAACCACAAACGCGACACCAAATACGCTGTAAATGGTGGCAGCTTCCATAGGCTCAAACCCTACATCCTTAAAGAAGTAAACCTCATGAGCTATTGCAATTTGCTGAGCGAGACCCAACGTACAAAAACTGATCCCAAAGAGTAGCCAGAAATGATAGGTCTTCAGTGCCCGCGAAAGGGTCCAGGTAGTACCAGCCCATTTCGCTTCCGAACTAGTCGTTCCCTGAAGCTCATTAAGGGTTAGTGATTCAGGTGACGTTTGGATTTGACGGTTATACAAAACCTGTTTTCCCCCGGGACTACTGCGTACGAAAAGGATACATATGGGTACAATAACACCAATGGAGAAAAGCCCGATGATGACATAGGCAGTCTGCCAGCCGAAGCTCGAAATCAGAAATTGAGCGATAGAGGCTGTTACCAGGCTGGCACCAAAACCGGCACCCAGGATACCAAAGACCAGGCCTCGCTTTTCAACAAACCAGCTCGAGACGATAGCAGTAAGAGGTGTCACACCGATCAGGCTCAGGCCTACGGCTCCCATTACCCCATAGAGGAGATAGAATTCCCACTGAGCATCGGCTAGACTGCATAGGGCGATACCTCCTCCCATAAGGCAGGCCCCGACCGGGAGCACCAGTCTTGGCCCAAATCTATCGACTAGGCCGCCGGCCACCGGTGCCACGAAACCATAAACGATGATGCTAATGGAGAACATCAGCGCGGTATTGCCACGTCCCCAGCCGAATTGTTCCACAATGGTGGGATAGAAGACTGAGAAAGTGTTCCTGATGGAATAGCCGAGTACTATGGTGATAAAGGCGATGGCCAATACAACCCAGCCATAGAAGATACGCGGTCTTTTCTTCAAGCTACTCCCCACTTTGTAGTAATGATTAGCCGTCAAGGAAATCGACTACCTGTTTTGAAAGCGATAGGATAATTCGTGGTGCTCCACCCCATCAAGTATGCCAGAATGAACACCTATTCAGCAAGACGTCACAACTTGGCATGACTCCCAACCATCGAAGGAGAAACCCGGAATATGAGGCGCTGCCTAGGATATTGCACAATCAAGCCAGATTGTTGTCTACCGCTGCGAGGTGAATGTTGATTCAAGGATAAGACCCCCCGGCGTGTGGCTCTGAGCCAGCCATGAGGCAACCGCGCCTCTGAGCGACCGGCCAAAAATAATAACCTCGTTTGGTTTCACTTGACGCTCCTCGATTAGGTACCGCCACGCAGTCTCTGCATCTTTGTAAATATTGCGGATGTAACCTATGAGAAAGCCGCAGGACTCAGTAGGAGTTAAAGGACGCGATTTTATCTATTGGCTCCCTACCATGTTCTGAACCTAGCTTTTCCCTATCGTAATAGCCTAACGCTATTAGGATGTCTATCTTTTTATGCTGTGGGATATTTAATACTGATTTTACTCCCTTTTCATTAAACCAGCCTATCCAGCAAGTTCCAAGGCCCAGGTCCTCAGCCTGGAGTACAAAATGCTCGCAAGCTACCCCGATATCTATGAGGTAGTATTTTGTGCCTCGGAACATTCCGCCGATTCTTGCCAAAAACTTGGACTTTTCGGAGACGACGACAACCATAACCGGTGCCATTTTGCAAAATGAATTCACCGAATAAATGCCCCCGAAAGCAGCATCGCATAGCTTATCCTTTAATTGCCTATCATCCACAACTATAAATTTCCACGGTTGTGAGTTGCAGGCTGAGGGAGCTAACCTTGCCGCTTCGAGACACATCACTATTTTTTCTCGCTCAACAGGTACATCGAGGAAATCCCTAACGCTTTTTCTGTGTTTTACCAGATCTAGAAGAGCCATAATTTGTCTCTCTATACTCAATTTCGGTAGCTACACCATGATAACCAATCCTAGTTCTGATAGGTGCCTTTGTCAACGCCTCGTAATCAGCGCTATGAACTCTTATAGCATGGATACGACAGCGCGGTTTTTTCCATTCAGCCATGCCGTTAGCCGATAAACCTTTGGGCGTACGGAATGTAGTTACGACAATTGAGCGGGAGGTAGTTTTGAGAATTTGAATAAATATATTCTTCTACATAACAGTAAGGCTGGATACCTTCTTTTAGGAATATTCAGCCTTACTAGGAAGGATTTGCCCCAGAACCTTTGTTTTTAAGAGCAGCCTTCTGCTTAGCCCGATACTCGGGATCTTGCCACATTTTCTTGGTAGCAGCCCTTAACTTGGCTCGATACTCTGGGTCTTGCCGATAGCTCTTTCTTTCTAGCTTTGTTTCAACTAAAAAGTCCACATACTTCCTGGCAATGGCGCAGTATCCTTTAACCCGGCCATCCCTTGCTATAGCTTCAACTTGCTGACCGCAAGCAGGACAGATAACCTTGAGCAGTTCCAGCTTCGCCAGGCTCATATCCATCTTAATCTATTCAAAGCCTTCTCATAAAGTGACAGAAGTTCACTAGCCGGACCCATTTAATGGATACTTTAAGCAGATGATAAGTAAACCCCGTGGGCTGAAATATTTGTAGTTACTACAATCGAGAGAGAGGTAGTGTTGGTGAAGGACTAGAGTAACTTTGCACTAACTAGTTGCTATCCCTTTAGTCTATTCCACTTGGCACTTGGCATTAGTCATCACCATTGCCACCATCATCTCCACCATCGCCGGTATCATCGCCCACCTGAGTCTCGGTAAGCCTCACCTTGACTGCCTGCGGACGACCATCACGTCCCTCTCCCTTCTCAAATTCTACTTCCTGCCCTTCTCTAAGGGACCCAAATTCCACTCCTTCAAGGTCGTTGCGATGGAAGAAGAGGTCTCCTTCCTCCTCTCCCTTGATGAACCCAAAACCACGGTCCATGAGCCGCCTGATTGTGCCCTTTGCCATAAGATACCTCCATTAAAATCCACTAGCTAGGCTTAAGAATTAGTATACCACACAATGCGAAAAATACTATAGCGGTTCCGGTGCCCTTCTTTGGCCTACTCGAGGGGACTCGAACCCGGGGGGTGTTATTTAAGCGGCTGGCACCGGGGGCAGAAGCAGGTGCCGCGGCCGCGGAGCTTGATGTACTCAAGCGGTGTGTCGCAGACAGGACAGGGCTTCCCCCGCCGGTGGGCTACCTTGAAGTGGTGGTGGGCGAACCCGGCCTCACCGCCGGGGCGAAAGTAAGTGCTGGTGCTGGCTCCCATGTGTTCGATGCCCGAGCGCAGCACCTGCCTGATGGCCCGGTGGAGGCGCTTTACCTCCTCCGGGGTCAGGCTGCCGGGGCGGCGTTGCGGGTTGATACCGGCGGCGAAAAGGGCCTCGTCGGCATACATGCTGCCGATGCCGGCGATGAAATTCTGGTCTAAGATGACTGCCTTGATGGGGGCTTTGCGCCTGGCGAGGCTTCGCTCCAGGAACTTGCGGGTGAAGCCTCCCTCCAGCGGCTCCGGGCCGAGCCTGCCGGTAACCTTTTCCGGCCCGTCGAGCAGCCTGATTACCCCGAATTTCCGGGGGTCGCGGAAGTGGATGGCGGTATCATTGTCAAAGTAAAAGATGGCTCTCGTAAATTTTCCCGCCTCCGCTGAAGACGGCTTTACCAGCAGGGAGCCGCTCATTTTCAGGTGCAGGTTGAGGACTTTACCGCCGGAGAGGTGCCAGAAGATATACTTGCCGCGGCGGGTTATTCCGGTGACGGTCTCGCCAATCAGCCCGGAGCGAAATTCCGCAAGTGCGGGTTCACGGACAATCCCTTCCCAGGGGAGGGCCACACCGGTAATGCGGCGGCCGTTGATGTGGGGGGCTGTCTCTCTGACGGTGGTCTCTACCTCGGGCAGCTCAGGCAATCTAGTCCATCTCCCCCCAGTTGGTGCCGGTCTTGATATCTACCTTCAGCGGCACGCTGAGCTTGATAGCGGAGGTCATTATTTCCGGCACAAGCCGGCGCATTTCCTCGAGCTCATCTTCGGGTACCTCAAAGATGAGTTCATCGTGCACCTGGATAAGCATCTTGCTTTTGAGCCGGAGCCCGGTCATCTCGTGGTCGAGGTTAATCATTGCCACCTTGATGATATCGGCGGAAGTGCCCTGCACCGGCATGTTTATTGCCATACGTTCGGCGGCTTCTCTTATCTGGTGGTTGGGTGAGTTAATTTCGGGGATGAAGCGCTTTCTGCCCAGGATTGTCTGGACGTAACCCCGCTCCCGTGCCTGGTTTTTGGTTGCTTCAAGGTAGCCTCTTACCCCCGGGTGGTCTTCAAAGTAGGCATCGATAAACCGGCCTGCCTCCTCCCGTGAGAGCCCGGTTGCCTGCTCCAGGCCATAGCCGCTCATCCCGTAGATGACACCGAAGTTGACGGTTTTTGCCACGCGGCGCATATCCGCTGTTACCGCGGCGGTGTCCACTCCAAAGAGGCGGGCGGCGGTAGCGGCGTGAATATCCTCGTCGTGATGGAAGGCGCTTAGGAGACCGGGGTCCTGGGACAGGTGGGCAAGGGCGCGGAGGTCGATCTGCGAGTAGTCCCCGGACACCAGTCTCAAGCCGGGGGGAGCGATGAAGGCGGTCCTTACTTCTTTCCCCAGCTCGCCGCGGACGGGAATGTTCTGCAGGTTTGGCTCGCTGGAAGAGAGCCGGCCGGTGGCGGTCCGCGTCTGATTGAAGCTGGTATGCACCCGCCCTGTTTTCGGGTTGATTAGGGCGGGCAGGGCATCGATATAGGTTGACTTGAGTTTGCTTAAGGTGCGGTAGTCCAGGATAAAGTCTATTATGGGGTGGGTGCCGCGCAGTTCCTCCAGCACGGGAGCCCCGGTCGAGTAGCCGCTCTTAGTTTTGCGGGTGGGCTGGAGGCCCAGCTCCTCAAAGAGGACGGAGCCCAGTTGCCGGGGTGAGTTTACATTGAAGCGGTGGCCGGCGCTGTTATATATCTCCGCCTCCAGCTTGAGTAATTGCTCGCCAAGGCGGTGGGACATCCGGCGCAGCAGCCCTGTATCCAGGGTGACCCCGTTTCTCTCCATCCGCATGAGCACCGGCACGAGCGGCATCTCGACCTCGGTAAATAGCTGCCACAGCCCCTGCTCGCGGAGCTCCGGGGCCAGCAGTCCGTCCAGCTGCCCGGTAATATCGGCATCGGCGCAGGCGTAGGGGGCGGCGCGCTCGATATCGACCTGGGACATTAAGATATGCTTGCTCCCGGTACCGATGAGGTCGGTGATGGGCGTCATCTCGATGCCCAGCCGGCTGAAGGCGAGGGCTTTTAAGCCCAATGATTTCTCTCCTAGGAGGTAAGCGGCCACCATGGTATCGGAAGTGAGGTTACTGACGTTTACCCCGTATTCTGCCAGTACCGTCATATCATACTTGCCATTGTGGGCGACCTTGGCGCTGGCGGCATCCTCCAGGGGCGGTTTGAGCCGCTCGATGACCTGCTCCAGCGGCAGCTGCGCTATCTCCTCCAGGCTGGCATGACCCACCGGGATATAGCAGGCCTCCCCCGGAGCCGGGGATAGGGAGATGCCCACGAGACGGGCCGACATCGCCTCCGTGCTGGTTGTTTCCAGGTCGAAGGCAAATGGCCCGGCTGCCGGTAGTCGCTTTAGAAACTCGTCAAGGGCCGGGATGGTGTTTATGATATGGTAGTTTTCCCGGGGCTGCCCGGCTTCAGCCCGGGTCTGGGCCGGGGACTTGCCGGTTTCCATCCCGGGCAGCTTGGGCAGCAGGCTGGAAAACTCGAGCTCACGGAGGAGCTCGGTTACCTCTCGCCGTTCGTAGTGGCTGACCTGGCAGTCATCCAGGTCGAGGGTGACCGGCGCCCGGGTAACAATGGTAGCCAGCACCTTGCTCTGGCGGGCGATGTCTTCACTCTTTCGCAGGGTGTCGCTGAGCCTGGCTGGCGTTATCTCGTCGATATGCTCATATATCCGCTCTATGGTGCCGAACTGCTGAATGAGCCTGGCGGCGGTCTTTTCGCCTATCCCCGATACCCCCGGGATATTGTCTGAAGTATCGCCTACCAGGCCCTTGAAGTCGGCAATATGCTCTGGTTTAATGCCGTACTTCTGGCCCACCGCGGCTTCATCGTAGAGTTTGGTATCGCTGAAGGAGCGTCCCGGCCTGGGGGAGAGTACTCTTACCCGGGGTGAGACCAGCTGCATGGCGTCGGCATCGCCGGTGACGATGATGGTATCGATGTCCTCTTCGCTTGCCTGGCGGCTCAAGGTCCCCAGGACGTCATCTGCCTCGTAGCCATCCAGCTCGAAGATGGGGATGTGGAGGGCTTCCACCAGCTGTCTTACCCGACCCAGCTGCCTTATCAGCTCGTCGGGGGTCGGGGGTCGCTGTGCCTTGTAATCCTCGAACATCTGGTGGCGGAAGGTAGGGGCTTTCGTGTCAAAGGCAATGGCGCAGTGGCTGGGCTTTAGTTCCCCCAGTACCTTGAGCAGCATCTGGGCAAAGCCGAAAACGGCGCCTACGATTTCGCCTGTTTTTTTAACGGTCAGCGGGGGGAGGGCGTGGTAGGCACGGTGAACCAGGGCATTGCCGTCAAAGAGAACCAGAAGCGGCTTTCTCATAGCTTAATTATAGCAGAGAAGAGAGGATTTGGGTTAGCCAAATCAGTTGGCTCAGTCCTTTAGCGAAATACTAACCTGCCAGAGCCTTTGGTTAATTTCTATTTTACGATTTTACGGTTGGGAAACCCGCTGACTTCCACCTGATAAGCCCGTCCGATATATTATAGACTTCCCGGAAAT
>JAUWPF010000061.1 GCA_030611745.1 Chloroflexota bacterium
GCAGGCAAGACAGAAGAAGAGGAAAAGACCGGGGTACCGGAATCCCTGGCTGAGCCAGGCAAGACAGAAGAAGAGGAAAAGACTGAGGAACCGGAATCCCTGGCTGAGACAGGCAAGGCAGAAAAGGAGGAAAAGACCGGGGTTGCCGAGGTTACTGAACCCCTCGCCTCCAGTCCTGATAAAGAACAAGTCAAAGGGGAATCAGATTGAAGATTCCGGCAACAATGGTGAAGGAGCTAAGAGACCAGTCAGGAGCTGGTATTATGGAGTGCCGCAGCGTCCTTGCCGAGACAGAGGGAGACATGGAGAGAGCACTCCGGACATTGAAGGAAAAGGGGTTAGCCAGGGCAGAGAAGAAGGCACAACGGACTACTGCCGAAGGCTTGGTTGAGGCCTACATCCATACCGGAGGACGTATCGGGGCGATGGTTGAAGTGAACTGTGAAACTGACTTCGTCGCCCGTACCGATGAATTCAAGGAACTGGCCCACCAGCTGGCGATGCAGGTAACGGCTATGTCCCCTCAGTTTATCTCAGTGGAAGAAACCCCTGAGGGAAGTGATATTGACCCCGCAGCAGCCTGCCTGCTTGCTCAGCCCTATATTAAAGACCCGGCTAAAACGGTCCAGAATATTATTACCGAGACTATTGCCAGAGTAGGGGAGAATATCAGGGTGAAACGGTTTGTCCGGTTTGAGCTGGGCAGTCAGGACAGAGGAAATGACGACTAAGTACCAGCGTGTCCTGCTCAAGCTCAGCGGGGAGTCCCTGAGTGGTGGAGCGGAGTTCGGCATTGATGCCTCCACCTTGACCGACGTAGCCAGGCAGATTAAACAGGTGGTGGAAATGGGGGTGGGCACAGGAATTGTCGTTGGCGGTGGTAATATCTGGCGTGGGGCTGTGGCGGAGGCGGCCGGAATGGACAGGGTTACTGCCGACCATGCCGGTATGCTGGCTACAGTAATAGATGCTCTTGCCCTTCAGGATGCGCTGGAAAGAGAGGGAGTAACCACCAGAACCATGTCAGCGATAGGTATTCAGCAGGTGGCTGAACCCTATATCAGACGCCGGGCTATTCGCCACCTGGAGAAGGGCAGGGCCGTTATCTTTGCCGGCGGCACCGGCAATCCATACATGACCACCGATACCACCGCTGCCCTGAGGGCAATAGAGACCAAAGCAGAAGTCCTGCTTATGGCAAAGAACAATGTGGACGGTATCTACAGTGCTGACCCCCTTAAGGACCCCGGTGCCAAAAAGTTTGACCACCTCACCCACCTTGAGGCGCTGAACCTGCGCCTGAAAATAATGGATGCTACCGCTCTCTCCCTGTGCCTGGAAAATAAACTGCCGATAATCGTTTTTGACCTTCAGGCCCCTCGCAGTCTGGAGCGGGTGGTGCTTGGCGAACCAATTGGCACCCTGGTATCCAGCGAGGCGTAATAATGGTCAACGATACCCTGCAAAACATTGAACAAAAGATGCAGAAGTCCATCGATGTTTTGAAGAGGGACTTAGCGGCAATCCGTACCGGTCGGGCTACCCCCGCCCTGATTGAACACCTCAAGGTGGACTATGCCGGTGTTCCTACTCCACTCAATCAAATCGCCGGCATTTCTGCTCCCGAGGCAAGGCTGCTCGTTATTCAACCCTGGGACCGGGGCAGCAGCCACAGCATCGAGAAGGCAATTCTAAAATCAGACCTGGGGCTGAATCCAGCCAGTGACGGGAATGTAATCCGGCTCAACATCCCGCCGCTTACCGAGGAGAGACGGCTGGAACTTGCTAAAATGGTACGACGCCGGGTTGAAGAGGGAAGGATAGCCATACGCAACCTGAGGCATGAGGCCATGGATGAGCTAAAGAAGATGGAAAAGGATAAAGAGATATCACAGGACGAGCACAAGCGGGCCCTGGACCAGCTGCAAAAGCTTACCGACGGTTTCATCGCCACTGCCGAGCAGAACGGACGAGATAAAGAAGTAGAACTCATGGAGGCCTAGTCCAGACTACGGGCCTACCTGGCGTCAGAGACAGAGGGCACTTCGGAAGGCTATAGTCGAGCCAGATATGCTCAAACAAAGGGTAATAACCGGACTCTGGGGGATTTCCCTTCTCATCGTTGCTGTCTGGTTTGAGAGACCACTACCCTTCTTTACACTCCTGATAGCTATCTGGGGACTGCTGGCGGTCTTTGAATTCTACAGGTTAAGCAGCAGTTTAAAACTGGAACCACTGGTCCCCTTCGGGCTGGTCTGGACCCTGCTCTTCATCCTGAGTCCTCACTTCAGCTATCCCTTTCTTACTCCGGCGCTACTAACTTCAGCCATAGTACTATCCCTCGTCTGGCTTCTGGCACACCCCCGGCGGGAGAAGGCTTTTCTAAGCTGGGCATGGACGATGGCCGGTATTCTCTATGTCGGCTGGCTACTCAGCCACTTCGTGGCGCTCAGGGGTCTGGATGACGGGCGAAACTGGGTGTTTCTAGCCCTGTTTATCACCTTCGGCTCTGACATCGCTGCCTTCTTTGCCGGCAGAGCGCTGGGCAGACACCACCTGGCCCCGAATATCAGCCCGGGTAAAACATGGGAAGGGGCCGCAGCCGGCGTCCTGGGGGCTATCATAGTCAGCCTGCTCTTTACACTGAAGACACCCCTCGGCCTGCCCATCAGCTGCGGACAGGCAGTATTCCTTGGCTTTCTGATTAGCATTCTGGGGCAGCTTGGTGACCTGGTAGAGTCGCTGCTCAAACGAAACACGGGAGTAAAAGACTCAGGTAAGCTGCTCCCCGGGCACGGAGGCGCCCTTGACCGACTGGACAGCATTGTCTTCGCTGGCGTAGTGTTATACTATTATGTGATATGGGCAATGTAGTAAAGCGGATAGCTGTCCTGGGTTCAACCGGCTCTATCGGGAAGCAGACCCTTGATGTAGTGCGCGCCCTGCCCCGGCGGCTACGCATTGTCGGGCTGGCAGCCGGAAGGAACATCACACTACTGGCCAGGCAAATAGACGAGTTCAAGCCGCGCTTTGTTCATTGCGCCGCCAGTCAGAATATCCCGGCCCGCCTTCCCGCGGGAGACTACGGACTCCTGTCACTGGAAGAGATTGCCTCTCATTCCGAGGTGGACATAGTAGTTATCGCCACCTCGGGAAAAGCAGGGCTGAGCCCGACCCTGGCGGCAGTAAGGGCAGGCAAGAGGGTTGCCCTGGCCAACAAGGAATCCCTGGTTATGGCGGGTGAGATTATCACCGCCGAGACAGCCTTAAATAAAGCTCAACTCCTGCCTGTCGATAGCGAGCACAGCGCGGTCTGGCAGTGCCTTAACGGGGAAACGCAGGCCCCGGTCCAGATTATCCTGACTGCCTCCGGGGGGCCTTTCCGCGGCTATTCACCGTCACAGCTAGCGGGGGTTACCCCCCGGCAGGCGCTGAAACACCCATCATGGCAAATGGGGAAAAAGGTTACCATCGACTCGGCTACCCTGATGAATAAGGGGCTTGAGGTAATCGAGGCCCACTGGTTGTTTGGGATTCCCTTTGACAATATCAGGGTCCTCGTCCACCCCCAGAGTATCATCCACTCCATGGTGGAATTTGCCGACGGAGTGGTTAAGGCCCAGTTGAGCTGCCCTGATATGCGCTTACCTATCCAGTATGCCTTATCCTGCCCCGGTCGTCTGCCCAACCCCGAGCTTCCCAGGCTTGACTGGAATAACATCACCGGTCTGACCTTCGAACAACCCGACCTTAACACATTTCCCTGTCTCGGGTTGGCGGTTGAAGCGGGAAGGAAGGGGGGGACCTGTCCGGCAGTGCTCTGCGCTGCCGAGGAGGCAGCGGTCGAACTCTTTCTCTCCGGACGCATCCAATTTACCGACATTGCCGTTCTTGTCAGGCAGGCGCTGGAGCAGCATCAAGCGATAGCCTCCCCCAGCTTAGAGGAAATCCTGGCGGCTGATGCCTGGGCCAGGGAGAAAGTCCTGCAGCTGGGCACCGGAGATAGCCTGTGACAGTCGCGATAACCATAATAATAGGCCTGGTCACGCTGTCAGTGATTCTCTTTGCCCACGAACTGGGGCATTTCATTACCGCCAAGGCTTCCGGGGTAAAGGTTGAGGAATTCGGCCTGGGCTTCCCTCCCCGATTATTGTCCTTTAAGCGTGGTGAAACCCGGTATTCTCTGAACGCCATACCCTTTGGCGGCTTTAACAAGCTGGCCGGTGAAGAAGACCCCGGTGTAACAAGAAGCCTGGCCAGTAAAAGTACCGGCATCAGACTCCTGGTAATCAGCGCCGGTTCACTGATGAATGTCCTGCTGGCATTCCTTTTGTTTTCACTTACCTTTATGGTGCCTCATGACGTGGTAAGCGGGCAGGTAGTAGTAATGGAAGTAGCCCCCGGCTCGCCGGCAGCCGCAGCCGGTATCGAGTCCGGAGATACCGTCCTCAGTATCAATGACAGACCAATCAGCAACATAGCGGAATTAAGCCGCTATGTCCAGCTTAACCTGGGTAGAGATACTACCATGGTTATCCGCCACGATGATTCAACCACCGAGGAGATTCAGCTAGTCCCCAGATGGAAGCCGCCGGAAGGCCAGGGGGCAACCGGAATTACCATCAGTATGCCGGAGACAACCGTTACCCGCCAGCACTATCCCTTCTGGAAAGCAATACCCATGGGGGCGAAGGGGCTAATCGAGACCATTATTTTATACAAGAACGGTCTGGTCGGCGTGATTATGGGGGCACTACCGGCAGACTTAATCGGCCCGGTAGGCATTGTCCAGATTACGGGAGAGGTAGCGATGAAGGCGGGAATAAGCCCGCTGCTGGAATTCGCCGCTTTTATCAGCTTGATACTGGGTATCCTTAACCTCTTCCCGCTCCCCGCCCTTGATGGTGGCAGGATTGCGTTTGTCCTCCTGGAGTGGGTACGCCGGGGAAAGCGTATCTCACCCAAAACAGAAGGGCTGGTGCATCTTATTGGCCTCGCGATGCTCATGCTCCTTCTCGTCGCCATAACCTACCAGGATATCATACGGATTATAAGTGGAGAAAGCCTGATACCATGAATCCCAGGCGAATGTCAAGACCGGTCCAAATTGGCAGGATAACCGTTGGCGGCAGTGCCCCTATCGTGGTCCAGTCAATGACCAAGACCGACACCCGTGATATTATGTCAACCATCGCCCAGATTAAGGAGCTCGAGGACTGTGGCTGTGAACTGGTCAGGGTAGCCGTGCCTGATGCCGAAGCCGCCAGGGCAATCCGGGACATAAAGAGGAATGTCTCTATCCCCATCATTGCCGACATCCACTTTGACTTCCGGCTGGCACTCGAGGCACTGGAGGCTGGCTGTGACGGCCTGCGGCTGAACCCGGGCAATATCAGCGACCCGGAGAAGGTCTCAACGATAGTCAAAAAAGCCAGGGAAAGAAATGCCCCTATCCGCATCGGGGTCAATGCCGGCAGCCTCCCCGAAGCCGGGAATCATTCGTTAACCGTCGCTGAGCAAATGGTTAACGCCGCTCTGGAACAGGTAAGACTGCTGGAGAGCCTCGACTTCGACCTCATCAAGGTCTCCCTCAAGGCATTCGATGTGCCAGTAACGATTCAGGCTTACCAGATGATTGCTCAGAAGATACCCTACCCGCTGCATATCGGCATTACTGAAGCCGGGCCGCCCAGAACAGGCGTTATCCGCAGTACGGCCGGTATCAGTACCCTCCTCTATCTCGGCATCGGCGATACGATTCGGGTCTCACTAACAGCCCACCCCCGGGAGGAAGTGAGCGCCGGCTACGAAATCCTGAAAAGCTTGAATCTGCGCCAGCATGGCCCGGTGCTGGTCAGCTGCCCTTCCTGTGGCCGGACTGAGATTAATATCGTAGAATTAGCCGGGGCGGTAGAAAAAGAGCTCGCAAGGATTGATAAGCCGATAAAGGTAGCGGTAATGGGCTGCGTGGTCAACGGTCCCGGCGAAGCCAGAGACGCTGATATCGGCATCGCCTGCGGCAAAGGCAGGGGTGTCCTCTTTAGGAAAGGCAAGAAACTCAGAACCATC
>JAUWPF010000071.1 GCA_030611745.1 Chloroflexota bacterium
TGACCTGTCTATCCAGGCCCTCAACCTGACCAGGATATTTAATGGCCTGGCGGCAGTAGATGGCATCAACCTTAATATTAAAAAGGGGGAGCTGTTTGCCCTGCTCGGCCCCAATGGCGCCGGCAAGACCACCACCATCAATATGCTGTGCTGTCTGCTCAAACCAACCGGTGGTACCGCCCGAATAATGGGCTATGATATCCTCGAAGAGCCGTTCGAAGTCAAGCAGGTCATCGGCGTCTCCCCCCAGGAAACAGCCATCTCCGAACACCTCACTCCCGAGGAAAATCTTAACCTGATAGGCAGGATTCACGGCATAGATGCCAGAGAGTTAAGATTGAGGACCCGGGAGCTGCTGGAGACAATGGGGCTCGGTGAGCGGGCTAAAGACCAGGTGAGGAAATTCTCCGGCGGTATGAAGCGCAGGCTTAATATAATGATGGCGCTAATTCACAACCCTGCGGTCCTGTTTCTGGACGAGCCTACCCTGGGTCTCGACCCCCAGGCCAGACGAGCGGTGTGGACATACATTACCCGCCTGAAGGGACTAAAAACCATCCTCCTCACCACCCACTACATGGATGAGGCCGACTTTCTTGCCGACCGGATAGGCATTATGGACAGGGGCAAGATTGTGGCTCTGGGCAGCAGCCGCGAACTGAAAACGAGCTTGCTGGAAAAGCATACGATGGTTATTTACGCCTGGAACCTTACCCAGCGGGTCATAAGCGAAATGCGGGGTAGATACGCCCAGGTAGAGGTAAGCGATGGCACAATGACAGTCACTGACAAAAAGCTCGACTTCAGGGAAATCATCGACCTCCTGCACGCATCAGGGGCTGTAGTCCGCTCTGCCTATATCAAGGAACCGACGCTGGATGATGTCTTTCTCCACATAACCGGAAAGGAACTAAGGGAATGAGGCTGCTCGCACTGGCCAGCAGAAATCTCAAGGAGACCTACCGGGACCCGCTGGCACTGGGTTTCCTACTGGCTTTCCCGCTGCTATTTATGGTGCTTTTCGGGGCTATCTTTAGCGAAACAGACACCGACTATATCGACTTTATAGCTCCAGGGATAATAATCTTTGGTCTTTTGATACTAATCCCGACCTCAGCCCGGATAATGGTCAGCGATAAAGAAAAGGGGTTCCTGTCCCGCCTGCTGACTACCCCGGCGAGACCCCTGGACTTCATCTCAGGCTATTCCTTGTGCCTTGTTGCTATTGCCACTGCCCAGATAATAATCTTCATAGCCGCCGCCTGGGGGTTCGGAATGGATATAGTCGGCAGCCTGTGGCTGGCATTTCTCATCTTTTTTCTTGCCAGTTTGAGCAGCATCGGCATCGGTATGGTTGTCGCCTCGCTCTCCAAATCAGAAAATCAGGCTGAACCCTTATGCTGGCTGTTTTCTATGCCCCTGGCAATACTTTCCGGGTGCTGGTTCTCTATAGAGATGCTGCCCTCATACCTGAGAAATGTAGCCTATGCCTTCCCCTTTGCCCACGCCATTGACGCCTCAAGGGCTATCCTCATCCGGGGAGTGGGGCTGGAGGCAGTGAGCAGTGACTTGCTTTTTCTGGCTGGCTGGGCGGTAGGCATCTTTGCAGTCGGCGTCATCCTGTTCAGGAGGAGTATGAGAGGTTAATGCCTAAAGAACCGGTAGAATGGCTGGGGGACAGGCTCCGTATCCTTGACCAGACCAGACTTCCCCAAGAAGAGGCCTATTTGGACCTGGGCCGTTACCAGGATATAGCCTCAGCCATCACAGAATTGAAAATTAGGGGGGCTCCGGCCATCGGAGTGTGTGCAGCATATGCAGTGGCTCTAGGGGGCTTAAAAATCGAAACCAGGGCGAGAGCCGAATTCTTAAAAGAGCTCCGGGGCATCATCCGCACCATCACCGCCACCAGGCCTACCGCCAGGAACTTGTTCGGGGCCGTCGAGCGAATGCTCCGGGCCGCCGAGGCAGGCAGGGATACCGACCGGATTAAAGAGGCGCTGGTCAGTGAGGCAGTCAAAATACACGCCGAAGAGGCTGCGGCAACCGGAAAGATAAGCCAGCTCGGGGCCGGGTTAATCGGGGACGGCTTCAGCGTCCTCACCCACTGCAATACCGGGGCTTTAGCCACCGCCGGCTACGGCACCGCCTTAGGGGTAATCAAGAAAGCCGCCGGACAGGGCAAAAAGATAAAGGTACTGGCTACCGAGACCCGCCCCCTCCTCCAGGGAGCACGGCTTACCGCCTGGGAGCTGATGAAAGCCGGCATCCCCTTTACCCTCATCACCGACTCGATGGCGGGCTACTTTATGAGCCGGGGAGAGGTCGACTGCGTAATCGTCGGGGCTGCCCGGATAGCCTTAAATGGTGATACCGCCAACAAGCTTGGCACCTATACTCTGGCGGTACTGGCAAAGGAGCATGGCATCCCCTTCTATGTCGCTGCCCCCACCACCACCTTTGACACCACCCTGGACAAGGGCATTGACATCCCCATTGAAGAACGCAGTCCCGAGGAGGTAACCCGTATCCAGGGGGTAGCCATCGCCCCCGAGGGCACCAGGGTGGCCAACCCCGCCTTTGACATCACCCCCCACCACCTCATCACCGCCATCATCACCGAAAGGGGTATCATAAGAGAGCCGTATGGGGAGGGGCTGAGGGAACTGAAATGACTATTGACAAAAACAATGAACTGCCGAATATAATCAAACTAGAATCTCTCTCACAAGAGGAAACTAAACGAAAGCATTGGCGAGAGATAGAGCTCTTTGCGGAAATCCTTAACGTATTTACTTCTGGTTTTAGCTATATGGGGTCTTTTGAGATAAAAGAGGATAATGAGACTGAGTATATATGGCTACTTATAGTTACACGTTGTTTCCACTCTATTAGGTGCTCCATCAATTTAATGTTGAAGGGATATTATAGCCAAGCAATGTCTTTGTTACGGACTGGAACAGAAGATTGGTTTATTTGTGGAACGTGTCAGAGTAATGAGAAAGTCCGAAGTTGCCTTTTGCAAGATAAAGGGAGAATGCCCCTATACTCAAAACTTGCTGAGGAAATGGGAGCAACGGATGTATACAAAGGTGATTATAACTACCAAAGTAAGTTCACTCACTCGTCCAGATTAAGCCTAAGAGTGCTATATAATATTAATACAAAAAATATGAGTATTGCTCCAATATACGATAAATATTTGTTCTTGTTATGTGCTGAATCACTAGTTAAGGTATTTTTTAGAATGGCAGAGTATATGGGGCGTGTTCTAATTTACCTTGATAAGGATAAGGCCAAATCTTGGGACAAGGAAAATAGCCAAAGGCTTAAGGATGCTAGTAATTGGTTGAAAGAATTGAGAGAAAAATATGGTAATGACAGCAAAAACGCCAACCAAGATTATACCTAACCATTGCATCTAAGGGGGTTCCTAATGCCACAGGCTAAAATGGGGGTCATCGGCGGGAGCGGGCTCTATGATATTGAAGTGCTTACCGATATCGAAAAGGTTAACAAAATGAAAAACGGGAGTTTAAAAACTCCCGTTATCTCGCCGTGGCCATTAAGCGACGGCGAGGCGGCTTACACTGTCATTATATCACATAAAATATATTCGACACAGACGCCATTGGAAACCTTCTCAAAGCCAGCTCAATGCACCGACAAGCTAGAGAAAGTTACTTCAAACCAATCTTTTAAGACCTTTTTGATCTAATACCTAAGGAGGTAACCTAATGTCACAGGCTAAAATAGGGGTTATCGGGGGTAGCGGGCTCTACGATATTGACGAACTCACTGACGTGGAAGAGGTTAACCCGTATACGCCCTTCGGCCTGCCGGGCCACAGCATTACCATCGGCAAGCTGGAGGGGGTGAAGGTCGCCTTCCTACCCCGCCACGGCAAGGGGCACCGCATCTCACCCACCGAAATCCCGGTGCGGGCCAATATCTATGCCCTCAAGTCACTCGGGGTAGAACACATCATTTCCATTAATGCCGTCGGCAGCTTCAAGCAGGAGATAAAACCCGGCGACCTGATTATTCCCGACCAGCTCATTGACCGCACTCAGAGCCGGGCCAATACCTTCTTCGGCGAGGGTATCGTTGTCCATATTCCTTTCGCCGAGCCTTTCTGTCCGGTACTGAGCCAGACCCTGTTTGATGCCGCCCGAGAAGCAGGCGCCAGCGTTCACTCGGGGGGTACCTATGTAGCAATGGAGGGTCCGGCCTTTTCCACCCGGGCCGAATCAAGGCTCTACCGCTCGTGGGGGGCTGACATTATCGGCATGACCGCCCTGCCCGAAGCCAAGCTGGCACGGGAGGCCGAAATCTGCTACGCTATCATTGCCGGTGTTACCGATTATGATAGCTGGCAGGAGGACAGCCCGCCGCTGGTCGTTAAGGAACTGCTGCGTATCCTGCACCGGAACGTCGATACCATGAAGGAAATTATCAAGCTGGCTGTCACCCGCTTGCCCCGGGAGCGTGACTGCGGCTGCGCGACGGCACTGCAGACGGCCATTATTACCCCCCTCGAGCTGGTATCCGACGAGCAGAAAGAAAAGCTCAACCTGCTCATCGGCAAGTATATCCGGTAGTCCAGGACGAGAAAGGTCTGAATCTTATGCCTTATCTGGAATTTGGCTGCTCCCCGACCGTAATCGGCAGTATGCCCCATACCGACCCGGCAAAGGCATGCTCTCTGGTTACCCATTACCTCAGAGACATCCCCGCCTGGCCTCAACTGCCGCAGCGCTCCTACCTGGAGAACATGTATGCCCAGTTCAGCCAGGGCTTCCCCGGTGTTGTGGTCGGGGAGGATAGTATCCATGTAGACCGCTCCCGCGACCTTGATAAGCCGCTGGAGCAGCTCTATACCGCCTACCTGGAGAGCGATATTGATAAGTATCCGGTGGGTCC
>JAUWPF010000073.1 GCA_030611745.1 Chloroflexota bacterium
AACAGGGGGACCTGGATGGTAATGCCGGTCTCCAGTTTGGCCGGTTTGTTGCCGGCGGTGGCGGTATCTCCTTTAAAGCCGGGTTCGGTCTCAGTTACCTGGAGCTCCACTGCCACCGGCAGCTCTACCCCTACCAGCTTACCCTTGTAGCTTGATACCTCCAGTGACATGCCTTCTTTCAGGTAGTTGATGGTATCCCCCAGCTGACCGGTGCTGAGTGGTATCTGCTCGTAGTTTTCTTCATCCATAAAGTAGTAAAGGTCATCGTCACTGTAGAGATACTCCATGGGGCGGGAATCGAGGCGCACCCGGGTGAACTTCTCGCCGGACTGGAAGGTTCGCTCGATAGTATGACCGGCACTAATGTCGCGAAGCTTAACCCGTGCCAGAGCGGTCCGCTTCATTTTGATGTGCTGGTACTCAAGGACCTGGTAGAGCTTGTCTTCAAGCTCGATGATAACCCCTTTTCTGAGCTCGCTGCCACTTATCATGCTGGACTCCCCGCTGCTTATTTTCTGGCCTGTGAAAGGACCCTGATTTTGCCTTTCTCCATTACCACGGTGTCCTCAATCCTTACTCCTCCCCATCCGGCAAGATAGATGCCGGGCTCGATAGTGAATACCATGCCCGGGGTGAGGGTTTCGGCTGACCCCGGACCGAGGCGGGGGGCTTCGTGGGGGGCTAGCCCCAGGCCGTGCCCCAGGCTGTGACCGAAGGCTTCACCATAGCCTGCTTCTTCAATGACTGTTCGTGCCAGGCGGTCGGCCTCTTCACCGGTCATACCCTCCTGAATCATAGCTATTGCCGCTAGCTGGGCGCCGAGGACGGTATTGTAGGCCCGGTTAAAGGTATCATCGGGAGTGCCGGTGCAGATAGTGCGGCTTAAGTCGCTCCCGTAGCCTTCAAACCTGGCCCCGATGTCAATCACCACCGGCTCTCCAGGATGGATGGTTCGTGACGATGGCCTGGCATGGGGCAGAGCGGAATTATTACCCGAGGCCACAATAATATCAAACGGCAGTCCGTCGCTGCCCCTCTCTTTTAAGAACTTTTCTATTTCCCAGGCCAGCTCCTTTTCACTCGTGCCAGTGTGTATTATATCACCAATATATTCGATGGCGGCGTCGGTCATTTCTATCGCCCTGGTAATGGACTCAATCTCTTCAGGCTCTTTTACGGCGCGGATTTGCTCTACCAGGCCCTCGGTGGGCACCAGCTTGAGCCCGGCTTTTTTCGCTGCTCCGGACATCTGGCGGTAGGAGGCAAGGGTAATGTCGGCGGCTTCAAATCCAAGCTGACGCAGGTTTACCCCGGTTGCCATGTCGGGAAGCCACCGGGCGATATCGCCGCTTGTCCTGAAAATCTCATAATCGGGGGCTTCCCTCCTGGCTTGCTCTGTGTAGCGGGAGTCGGTGGCGAGAACGGCATTCCTTGGCGTGATTAAGAGGAAGCCCGCTGAGCCAGCGAAGCCGGAAAGGTAATATCTGTTCTCCGGCTGGGAGATGAGAATGGCCTCAATCTCCTTTGCCGCCAGTGCCTGGCGCAGCTTTTGTATCCGGTTACTTGCTTTCGAGCGCATCGGTTTCACTATCCTGTGCCATGGGGTGAGATTTTAAATATACCTTTTTTGCCTGGCTCCTGGTTACGTGGGTATAAATCTGGGTTGAGGATAGACTGGCGTGACCGAGAAGCGCCTGGACTACCCTTAAGTCAGCCCCCCCGTCGAGGAGGTGAGTGGCGAAGGTATGGCGTAACATGTGGGGATGGACCCTCTTGCTAATCCCCGCAAGACGTGCGTACTTTCCCAGCATTCTCTGGACGGTCCGCTCGGTGATGCGCTCCCCGTAGCGGTTGATAAAGAAGGCATGGGTGACCTTTTTGCCCAGAAGCTCCCGCCTGCCCTGATTGAGGTAAGTAGCCAGTGCCCCGGCGGCGGGCCTGCCCATCAGCACTACCCGCTCCTTGGACCCTTTTCCTCGGACACGGATTTCACGGCTGTCAAGGTCGGCCTGTTCCAGGTCCAGCCTGGCCAGTTCACTTACCCTTAAGCCGGAGGCATAGAGTAACTCCAGCAGGGCCCGGTCGCGCTGTCCCTTCGGGGTGGATAAATCAGGGGCTTCCAGGAGTTGTTTTACCTCCTCGATGCTAAGAAATGAGGGGAGGCGCTTGTCCAGTTTGGGTGAGGAGGCCTTCTCAAGGGGGTTTACCTTAAGGAGTTCCTCCCGCTGCAGGTAGCGGTAGAAGGAACGGATGGCTGATAGCTTGCGGGCGATGCTTGCCTTGACAATCCCCTGTTCTGCCAGATAGGCCATGTAATCACGCAGGAGGGCCCTGTCCACCCCGTCCAGGGAGTCTGTGCCCTTTTCCCTGGCGAAGGTAAAGAAGCCCTTGGTATTGCCTGAGCCCAGTAAATCGGTGGTGTAGTTGCGTACCGTATAGGGTGAAGAGTTCCGCTCCGCTTCCAGGTAATTTATATATCTATCAAAGATTTGCTGCATGGAGTTAGGCCTGCTTGAGCTTTCCTTTATAGTCACATTTGGTGCACTTTGCCCAGTTTGTCCGATAAGCGGTTAATAGTCCGCCGCACTTGGGGCAGGGCTGGGGGAGGGGCCTGGAATTAAGGATAAACCGGCAGTCGGGGTAGTTAGAGCAGCCATAGAAGGCGCGCTTTTTCTTGCTCATCCTCTCCACTATCTCACCACCGCACTGGGGGCATTTAACTCCCGTCTTGACCTGGAAGGACTTGGTGTATTTGCACTCGGGGTAGCCGCTACAGGCTAAAAACTTGCCGTAGCGCCCGGTTTTGATTAGCAGGGGCTTTCCACACCGGGGGCAGCTCTCTTCGGTTACTTCATCGGGTAGCTTTACCTTTTCCATGAGCCGGGAAGCCTTTTCGAGGCTTTTCTCAAAAGGCAGGTAGAAGTCCTGGATGACGCTTACCCACTCCCTGTTTTCACTGGCGACTTCGTCCAGCTCCTCCTCCATCCGGGCGGTAAACTCGATATTGATGATGTCGGAGAAGTACTGCCTGAGCAGGTCGTTAACTACGAAGCCCAGCTCTGTAGGTTTGAATTTGCCGGCGGTCCTGGCAACATATTCCCGGTCCTGGATGGTGGACAGGATGGGAGCATAGGTACTGGGGCGTCCGATGCCCTGCTGCTCCAGCATCTTGATTAGCGTTGCTTCGGTGAAGCGGGGTGGGGGCTGGGTGAAGTGCTGCCCGGGGTAGAGGCCCAACAGCTTTAGTTCATTGCCCTTCTCCAGTTTGGGGAGGGGGGGATTCCGCTTTTCTTCAGTTTCATCTTTCCCCTCGCTATAAAGGGTGGTAAACCCGGGGAAGCTGATGACGGAGCTTGATGCTCTCAGCAGGTACTCGTCCCTGGAGCGGGAGCGTCTGGCTTTAATATCGACGGTGGTATTATCAAAGTTAGCCGCTGACATCTGGCTGGCTATCATTCGCTTCCAGATGAGTTCATAAAGCCTGAGTTGGTCGGAGGTCAAGTAGGACTTAATCAGGGATGGCTCCCGTCCCATTCTGGTGGGGCGGATGGCTTCATGTGCTTCCTGGGCTCCCTTTATCCTGATAGTGAAAGAGCGGGCATGTTTGGGGACGAACTCGGGTCCGTACCTGGCGATAATAAATTCCCTGGCTTCTGCTATCGCCGAGCGGCCTACCCGGGTAGAGTCGGTGCGCATGTAGGTGATGAGCCCGGTGCTTCCCTCTTTGCCTATGGGCAGGCCCTCGTAAAGCTGCTGGGCAATGGCCATCGTCCGCTTGGCGGTGAAATGAAGCTTGCGCCATGCTTCCTGCTGCAGGGTGCTGGTTATAAATGGCGGCGCTGGCTGGCGGGTTGCCTTTCGGGAGCTTGCTTTAATAACCGTGTAGTCCGCCTTTTCAAGCTCCTCCTTAATCTCAAGGGCTTCGTCCTGGCTGTGGATGTCCATTTTGGTGCCGCTGGTAGGACCGATGAGTAGTGCCCGGAAGGGTATTGTTTCAGCGGGAGGCATCTTCCTGGTTAGCTCGGCTTCAATGGTCCAGTATTCTACCGGGGTAAACCGTTCGATTTCCCGTTCGCGGTCGACGATAATCCGCAGTGCCACTGACTGGACTCTCCCCGCTGAGAGCCCCCTTCTTACTTTTTGCCACAGCAAGGGGCTGATCTTGTAACCCACCAGTCTGTCCAGGCCACGTCGGGCCTGCTGGGCATTAACCAGCTGCATATCTATGGAGTGGGGGTGGCTGAAGGCACGCTTAATGGCTTCCTCGGTTATTTCATGAAAGACGACACGGCGGTAGGGTGTCTTGTTGGTTTTGGTTACCGCAAGCAGGTGCCAGGCAATGGCTTCCCCCTCCCGGTCGGGGTCGGTAGCCAGATAGATGGTCGCTGCCGTCCTGGCTGCTTCCTTAAGCTCCCGTACAATCTTGCTCTTTGGACGGGGCACCACGTATTTGGGTAAAAAACCGTCTTCAACATCTACTCCCAGCTGGCTTTTCGGCAGGTCTCTAACATGTCCCAGTGATGCTTTGAGAGTGTAACCTTTACCCAGAATTTTGCTCAGGGTTCTTGCTTTAGCCGGTGACTCAACGATGACCAGGTTCTTTTTCATTACCCTAATCTATTTTTATCCTGTATTCCTGTCTTGGTTCCCGGGCCAGGACATAG
>JAUWPF010000086.1 GCA_030611745.1 Chloroflexota bacterium
CCGCCACCTTTTCTCTCCCCAGCCTGACTGCCAGGTTCTTTTTCCCCACCAGTCTATCTGAATTGATATCAGGGATTTCATTCATCAGGATTACCAGGAAGACACTGGTCGCTCCGGGGAAGGATACCAGCGTTGCCACAGTGTCAAAGTGCCCCGTCTGCAGGTAATAGCCCAGTATAGTAGCCAGCCAGCCGCAGGAAAACCAGATGGCAACCTCACCCCATCCCCGGTAGCATAGCTTAACGGGCCTGGCAGTATAGAAATAACCAATAAATATAGCCAGTGCCCCCAGGGGAATGGTATAAGGCCCGGTCTGATAATAGAAATAGAGGAAAAGCCCGATTACAGCCGCGATGCCCAGGCAGATATAACCGGCAGCCAGCGACCGGCGGGGGGAGACAAGCCCCAGCGGCAGTACCCTGCTGCCACCGGAAAGCCGGTGAAACTCCTTATTGGCAACGTCAGCCTCATAATCATAGTAGTCGTTAACCAGGAAGGTCATTTCCATGATAGCGATGACAGCGACCAGGGAAAGCCCCAGCACCGCCCAGTTGATGGGATTACCCTGGCTCCAGGCAATCACGGCCCCCAGCAAAAAAGGCAGCACCCCCCTGGCGGTGGCGCCCAGGCGAAACAGCGCCAGCCACGAAACCAGGCTAGTCTTAATGCCCGCAGCGTGTCTCACTTCTTACCTCATCACCAATCCCGGCACCAAGGAAGGCGCTGGCGCTGCCCTCTTTCACCGATATCTCCAAATGTCCGCTGCCGCCAATAAGAGCCAGCAGCCCCCCGCCCTCAGCATAGGTACGGCTCAGTCCCGGAATCTGCCGGCCGCCGACACTAAAGGTTAGTGCTTCCTTTGTCCGTGGCAGGTCGTCATCCTTGATATCCGTAATCAGGTTACCGAAACCGTCAACATGGATAATATGCCCCACCAGGGCGCCGTCCGGTGCCCGATAGGGATGGGAGAGCGGCAATACCCTGACCGAGGTCACCGTTTCCCCGAAGTCCGCCGGGGGAAAGCCTAAAGAAAGCCGGGCTGCTACCGGGGCAAAAATGTCACGCCCGTGGAAGGTAGGGCTGACCGGCGACCGCCAGAACTGGGACCTGGTGATAGCCACCGCCTGTAGTCCCGGCTCAAGCCCTACCTGCCGGCAACCGCTGTTACCATCCACAGGTGCAGCAGATGACTCCTGAATAACATAGCTCAAGACCCCGTTATCCGGGGCCACAAAATCCGCCCGGGGTGTTCTCAGGATAATAGCCCTCCGCTCACTGCCAACCCCGGGGTCGACTACCACCACGTGCACTGTTCCCCGGGGAAAGGACTTACAGGCGGTACTCAAGACAAAAGCAGCCTGGGAGATATCCTGCGGTCTGATAGCGTGACAGATATCAACGAGCTTTGCCTCGGGATTAACACTGAGTATCACCCCTTTCATCTCCGCCACATAGGCATCAGTCAACCCAAAATCAGTGGTCAGGGTTATGATAGCAGCCATCCTGTCCCCCGGGCTCCACCGCAGCTAGAGACCAACTCTCAGGGCAATTACAGAGATGATGAGAAATAAAACCACCAGGACGATGGTAAGCTGAAACAGCGTCTTTTCCACACCACGCTTGGTCCGATACACGCTATCAGGCTGACCGAAGATACCACCCAGTCCTCCACCCCGAACTTGGAGCAGGATAGTCAGTATCAGTGCTATTGATAATATAATCTGGGCCACATTGAGGTAGGTCTGCATCTTATCCTTCCTTGAGCCTTTTCTCCATCAGTTCATTCACCAGCCCGGGATTGGCACGGCCCCCGGTCGCCCTCATCACCTGGCCGACGAGAAACTTCAGCGCCTGTGCCTTCCCCGCTTTATAATCCGCCACCGCCGGCCCGTTACTATTTATTATCTCAATAACCTTCTCCTCGATTTCTCCGCTCTCACTTATCTGACGGAGCCCGCGCCGGGTAACAATATCAGCCGCGCTTTCCCCGCTACTAAACATCTCCTCAAACACCGCCTTGGCGCTGGTGCCGCTAATACTATCTTTATGCACCAGGTCCAGCAGTTGGCAGAGCTGCTCCGGGCTGACCCTGGAGTCAGCTATCTCAGTGCCGGTAGCATTGAGCAACCGGTTGAACTCGCCTGAGAGCCAGTTGCTCATCATCTTAGCCCTCCGGGATAGTGAGAGGCCTTCGGGCAGCCCCACCTCCAAACATGCCTCAAAGTAATCAGCCGCCGCCCTGGAAGCGGTAACCAGGTTGGCATCATACGCTGACAGTTTATATTCAGCGACAAACCGGTCTCTTCTTGCTTCGGGTAACTCAGGAAGTCTCGCCCGCACCTCCTCTACCCACTCCCGGCTTACCACCAGCGGCGGGAGGTCAGGCTCGGGGAAATAGCGGTAGTCATGGGCATACTCCTTACTGCGCTGGGAAACCGTCTTCCCTTTCTCTTCTACCCAACCCCTGGTCTCCTGGGTAAGCCGTTTGCCCTCCCTGGTCACCCTCCGCTGCCTCTTGGCCTCATACTCCAGCGCCCTGTAGACTGCCCGGAAGCTGTTCATATTCTTGACCTCAACCTTGGCCAGTGTCTCCGGCTTCCCCTCGGGACGAATGCTGATATTGGCATCGCACCGGAAGCTTCCCTCTTCCATATTCCCCGTAGACACCCCGAGGTACTGGAGGACAGTACGCAGCTTTATCAAATACTGCCTGGCTTCTTCCGCCGAGCGCAGGTCGGGCTCACCGACAATCTCCATTAGCGGTACCCCGGAGCGGTTGACATCCACCAGACTGTAAGACTCTTCCCCGGGAGGAGCACGATGTACCAGCTTGGCGACATCCTCTTCAAGGTGAACGCGGGTTATGCCTACCCGCCTCTTCTCACCATCTACCTCAATCGTAAGCCAGCCGCCATACCCGATAGGGGCATCATACTGAGAAATCTGATAGCCCTTCACCAGGTCAGGGTAAGGATAGTTTTTACGGTCAAACTTGGTATATTCAGAGACGGTGGAGTGCAGGGCCAGCGCCGTCATCATGGTGTACTCTACTGCCTGTTTATTAATAGCAGGCAGGACGCCGGGCATCCCCAGGCAGACCGGGCAGACATGGGTGTTAGGCGGGGCATCGGCATAAGCAGCACTGCAGCGACAGAACATTTTGCTTCTGGTCAATAGCTGGGCATGAACCTCAAGCCCGATAATAGTCTCGTAATTCACCGCACCCTATCCCAATCAAACAACTTATCTAGTATAACAACAACGACGGTGGCTGACAAGGAAAATACCATACGCCAGATAGGGACCTTGAGTTAATAAACGATTTGAAATATGGTATACTTTTGAAGATAGCGTGGGGATATAGCTCAGCTGGGAGAGCGCTGCGTTCGCATCGCAGAGGTCGGGGGTTCGAGTCCCCCTATCTCCACCATAAGGTAATGATATTACCCTGATTTAGCTACTAGCTGGCAATTCTAATTGTCCAGAAACAGTTGTTCTCGTTCACTAATTAGTAATGGTGTTTCTCTCGTTCAACCTAAGTTAGTATTTTATGGTCAATCTTATGTAATAAAAGACAACATTGACTTGACAGAATACATAACATGGCTTAAAATGTTAAGCATAAGAGAAAAGGTGTAATTCAAGGAGTCAAGGAGCTTATAATGGTCAAAATTGGTCGGAAAACAGCGGAATTGAGAATGAGAGCGGGAATCAGCCAGCAAAGACTTGCTGAAATGCTAGGCGTTTCGCGTCCAACAATAACTCAGATAGAACAAGGGAAAAGGAAAGTTTCTGTAGATGAATTAGTGAAGTTATCACAGATTTTTAATCTCTCTGTGGATAACTTGCTATGCTTGAAAGAGGAACCAGAGATAATTTTAACGGAAAGTCAAAAAGTGAAGAGGGTGGAATCCCCGACTAGAATTAATGTTCCTCAGAAGAATTTAGAAAGGTTTAAAGAAGTATTGCTTTATATCCTCAATAAAGTTGG
>JAUWPF010000007.1 GCA_030611745.1 Chloroflexota bacterium
TACCCCGCGTACCTCGCGGCAGACCCGGATACAGCGGGTGCAGCCTATGCACAGGTTGTAGTTTCGCTCAAATAAGGGGTCGTTCTTTTCTACAGGCAGGTCTTCAAAGACATAACGCGGGGTCTCAGGTTTAATCCCCACATACTCGACCACTTTCTGGAGCTCACAATTACCAAACTGGGGGCAGCATCTCGCATTCTCCGGTATGTTCATGGAGCAGGGGAATCGAGCGCAGCCTTCCTTCTGAGCACAGGTAAGGCACGCGTGAGGATGCTTGGCCAGAAGAAACATAATTCGGTCTTGACGGAACTCCTGAGCTTCTGGTGTGTGGGTATGAACTACCATCCCTTCGTCTACTGTTGTAGAACAGGCGCGGTGAAGACCTTCTTGCCCCTCAATCTGCACCACGCAGAGCTGGCAGCCCTCATACCCAAGCTCGGGCTTTTTGTTCTCCAGGCGTTCGCCGCCACGGTAAACGGCCTCGGCTGGCTTTAGCTCCTCCACCGGAGGGAGGTCGGGATGGGAGCAAATGTGAGGGATATAAATGCCCGCCTGTTGGGCAGCATCCAGTATTGTCATTCCCTCAGGTACAGTAACCTCATTTTCATCAATGACCAGAGTAACCGTAATCGTACGAACTTGACTCACTACCATTAGATTATTCTCCCCTTTCCTTTGGTGGAAGACCCTCTAATTGTCAAGCTACTTCCGCGGGAACGACTCCCTTGAGCCATATTAGCTCATCGGGAGTGAGCTCCTGATATTCATCAGGTAGCATAGGCTCAACCCTGAGGACCTGCAGGCTTTTGACCCATTCCTTGGCCCGTAGTTTGTGAGCGATGAAAATCATCCTGACAGGGACCTCTGCTTTCACCAAGAGGTCACACTCGCCGCTGACCCGCTCGACGGCTTTTATCTCGGGTATGGTTCTCAAGTCCCTTAATATGTCCTGGTAACCATCCTGGCGATATTCCTCCGCTACATTGATCATGAAGTAAACCCTTGTCGCCATTTGTCTTGCCTCCTTTTTAGGTCTCTAAGACTAAATTCGAGCCGGTTGGCACAGGTTCGACTCTGGAAACGATTTAGACATTTAACAGTTCAGGTTCCAGCTTTCCATCAGCGCTCTCAGCTGGCGGTATCCCGGTCGTTTCATGTTCATATGGCCTGAAGATGCTCACTATTCTTAGGACCTCCAGGTCTTTGACCCACGACTTAGACCCTATTTTCTTGGCTAATGCCTCAACAGTGACTGGAGCATCCACCATAACCACCATATCCCGTGAGCCAACTACAGGGTCAACGAAGCTCACACCCGGTGTATCTTCTATCTCACGCACTGCCTTGATGAACTCCCGCTGCTTTAGGTCGTCTTTGGTAGTCGCCAGCAGGTAAGCTCTCAAACCCATGGTAGCCACCCCCTTTCCTCTCTTATTCTCAAATCCTTCTACTTTTAGTTAACCACGTTTGGTTTGTCCCTACATCGGGGGATGTGCTGGCTTTTAAGTCAGGGAAAACCTGCCCCCAAACCGGGCATCGTTGACGGTTATTCTCAGTGGTGGGTAAGGGTTTTCACCAACCCCCAGTCCGTAAATACCCTCAATTGCCTATGCTGGCTGGAGAGGCTATAATTAAATATGGAAAAGGTGTTATGAAAAAGGTACGGATATTGCTGGCTGAGGACCACGTGGTGGTACGGGAAGGCATCTGCCAGTTTCTGGAGCGCGAGAGTGACCTGGTGGTAGTGGGACAAGCCAGCGATGGTGAGGAGGCGGTGGAGCTAACACGACAACTGAAACCCGATGTTGTGGTTATGGATATAGCCATGCCCAAATTAAATGGTATCGAGGCCACCAGGTTGATAAAGACCCACAGTCCAACGACGGCAATACTTATCCTGAGTGCCTATGATTATGACCAGTATATTTTTCCCCTGCTTGAAGCTGGTGCCTGCGGCTACCTGCTTAAAGATGTAAGTGGTCAAGAGCTCGTCGAAGCTATTCGGGCGGTGCATAAGGGGGAGTCAGTGCTTCATCCAGCGGTGGCACGCAAAGTAGTGGAGTGGTTCAGGCGTTTGGGTAAGCCCGAGGGCGGAGTCTCTGACCTTCTCACCGAGCGGGAGATAGCTGTGCTCAAGGCAGCTGCCACGGGTATGAGCAACAAGGATATCGCCAAGGAATTATTCATAAGCGTGCGCACTGTGGAAGCTCACCTGGGAACTATCTTTAATAAACTAGGGGTTGGCGGCCGGACCGAGGCGGTAATCCATGCCTTGAAGAATGGGTGGCTAGTATTGGATGAAGTCCCTTGAAACAGGCACAGCCGCGTTGAGGAGACATAGTGAAGGATTTATCAGGGTGGCTTACACCGGTGGGAAGGTGTTGCGTAGCCTGCATTTCTGGCTGATACTGGTGCTGCTGGCCGGTGGTGGTGTCCTTCACTATGTTGAGCAGTTTGGAATCACGGGCGCAGTCCCTCCTGGCTTCCATATATTGTTTCTGGTGCCGATAGTATACTCTGGCTTTGTCTTCGGGTTCAGGGGAGGGCTAATCGCTTGTGTGGTTGCACTATTTCTAATGTTGCCCCATGCCCTTGTCATTTCGCCCAGCCCTCTAGATGCCTTGCTCGAGATTGCCGTCGTAATTCTGGCTGGTGTTCTGGCCTGCCTGTGGTTTAGAGCTCGGACACAAAGGGAGAGGGCTGAAGAACAGCGCAAGCTGGCACTGGAGATGATGGAAAAGGCACATCAGAAACTTCGGTCACAGGTTCGGCTGGCTATGGACCAGCAAAGAAGACTAACCACTGTGAGTGCTATTTCTGGCTTGCTTGCCGAGCCTTTAGAACCGGAACGCACCCTTCACACAGCTATTGACATGGTTATGAATACGATGGCTGCCGATGCCATCCTTATATTTCTACGCGGCCAGGGGGAAGATGAGCTAATACTTGTCGCTTACGAAGGTGTCTCACCGCAATTTGCTCAAAATCTGGGCAAAACAGGGTTTGGTCAAAGCTACAACGAGCGAGTGGTTAATACTGGAGAAACAATAGTGGTGGAAGGTACCTCTGATACTCCGGCGCCCTACAGAGAGGCAGTAATGTGGGAGAAGCTACATTCCCAACTCATTGTGCCCACGAAGTCCAGGGGGCAGGTTGTTGGTACCATGTGGATAGGGACACACCGCCAGCAGGAGTTTTCCCCCGAAGATATAGACCTTGTGACAGCCGTTGCTAATGAAATCGGCACTACCCTGGAGAACACACGTCTTTATCAAGAGCAGCTGAGGGTGACGCAGGAACTTAAGGCTTCAGAAAAGAAGTACAGGGAGCTGTTTGAAAGGGCTCATGATGCCATCTGGGTTCACGATATGGAGGGTAATGTCCTGGAGGGGAACAAGGCGTTTGAAAAGCTTAGCGGATATACCCTAAAGGAATGGGTGGGCATGAATGTCGCTCGTTTCCTTACTAGCGAATCTCTGGCCTTGGCTAAGGCAGTCCGGCACAAACTGCTTGAGGGAGAGCCTCTGGAGCAGCCCTATGAGCAGCGAATTTTAAGGAAGGATGGGACGATGCGGATAGCCAAGATGGCAACTAATCCTGTCATCATCGATGGAGAGGTAACAGGATTTGAGCATATCGCCAGGGATGTAACCGAGGAAAAGACGGCGGAGGAGACGCTGTCAGAGATTGTTAATGGTTCTCCTATTCCATCATTTGTAATCAATAAACAGCATAAGGTTACCCACTGGAATACAGCCATCGAATCCCTTTCTGGTATAAGCGGGCGGGAAGTCATCGGGACAGATGGACACTGGAGGTCATTTTATACCGAGAAGAGACCAACTATGGCCGATTTAATCGTGGATGGAGCATCCGCTGATGAAATTGAAACATATTATTGGGGTAAATATGAAAAATCCCGCCTGATTGATGGGGCCTATGAAGCTAAAGATTTTTTTTCCGCTCTGGGCGAGCACGGGAAATGGCTTCGCTTTACGGCGAGTCCTATCAAAAATGAAAGCGGGGAAATAATAGGTGCCATAGAAACCTTAGAGGATATAACTGAAGAGAAGCAATTGCAGGACAACATGAGTTTCTATGTCCAGCACATCACCAGGGCCCAGGAGGAAGAACGCAAGCGCATTTCTCGCGAGCTTCACGACAGTACTGCCCAGACCCTGATCGCCATGCTCCATCAAATGGAGCACTTTTTGCAAAGCAAGGCTGGCCTTCATATGGATGATACCAGGTTCTTGTGGAGGTTGCATGAGGAGGTCAGGACAGTGCTACAGGAGGTACGCCAATTTGGGCGGGACCTGCGACCATCAATTCTAGATGACCTGGGACTGATTCCGGCTATAGAGTGGCTATGCAGCGAGATGGAGAAACAGAATGGGATTGATGCCAAGCTGCAGGTAGCGGGTTCGGAGCGGCGTTTCCCCGCCGAAGTAGAGCTAATGCTATTCCGCATCATTCAAGAGGCGCTAAGGAACCTGGCCAGACATTCCTCGGCCACCCAGGCTCGGGTTACGGTCACCTTTGATGAGCACACAACCGGGGTAACTATTGAGGACAACGGCAAGGGCTTTGTCTTGCCTAAAAACCTGGGTGACCTATCTCGCCTGGGTAAGCTAGGGCTTACCGGGATGCAAGAGAGAGCACGGCTACTGGGTGGAACCCTGGAGGTGACATCTAACCCCGGCAAAGGCACAACGGTGAGCATGGAGGTACCGGCCTAAAGTCAGTGAACACTTGTTTGAAATCTACTTCACGTAAATGGGTAGGCCCTTCGCTATAAACATCCCCTTTTCGAACATCGCAGAGGTACGGTCTGCTTCAGGTAGTAAAGCTTTGCCTATTGGGGTCTTCGTTTTGCCACTTCCACTCAGAACGTAGTCGAGATAGTCCGCAAGAAAGGTTTGAATCTGGTCATATCTCCATTGAGTGGTGATACTTTCTTGGAGCAGTTCAACCGGGTGTGCGGCTCCGGGAGCCAGTAAGAATTGAAATCCAGAATCTCCGTCTAAGGGCGGATATTATTTATGGATAGGTAGGTCTCCAGAGCCGCTTCACCACGAGCGTAGGCCTCGTGCCAGCCTGCGGGAACAGGTAGCTTCTTATACCACAGGAGCCGGTCCGCTTCAAGCAGCTTACGGCTGAATCCCATAAAGTCAGCAGCACAGATGATATAATGTCTGCTGAGGGAAGAAGCGTAGTCTAACCAGCGCTCCCCTTTCCTGGAGCGCAGCAGGTGGTGATCAAGGATGAGCATCTTAACCTCCCTGGCCAGCGCCAGGGTCCTGCGCAGCGCAGCCTCCTCTTCCGCTGAGGAGAGGCTCGGGAGGTAAATGGGTGGCCCTGAGGCAAGGACTATACTGGGCTGCCAGGCAATAATTTGCTTGACTGCTTCGTCATCAAGCATCTGGATATCCGAGGCGTGTACAAAAACATCACTCCCTTCTTCAATACGGGTCATCATTACGCTGCCCCCCCGACTGCTTGCCCTTCCATGGGGGACTGGCAGTGAGAAGTTTAAGCATCCATTTGCTCTCCCTTCGGCGACTGCAAAACTGCGGTTGAGTCTCTCAGCTAAGGCTCTCGCTCGATGAGCCTGGTTCAGTGAAAGGTCTGCTGTTCCCTTTGCCCAGAGCCGGGCTTGTGCTAGATAACCAGCAACGCCCTCAAGCGATAACTGGTATGGGTTGGCATCAGCCAGTGGAATGTGGTCCCCATGATAATGGCTAATCACGACATCGGTCGCATCTTTCAGTGCCTCCTTAATCTTCTCCCTGGTTCTCTCCGAAGCTGCAACCTGTACCGGGTGTGGCAGGAGGCCATGCCGCCTGAATCCGAGGGCAACGCCGGGGTCAATAACCACTTTGCGTTCGCCTGCCTTAACAATACAGCACAAGCCCCGAACACCTAAAGATTCCGCACCAAGGATATCTATTCGCATTCCAGAGTCAATACTACACCAATTACCCCGGATTATGGTAGTCTTATAGATAAAGGGGAACGGAACAAAGGGATGGGGCCCTCTATAAAGCTTATCAGCGCCTGTCTGTTAGGGACTAAATGCACCTGGGATGCCACGAACAGGTACCGGGATGAGAGAGCCCTGCGGCTTCTTGAAAGTGATGTCCTCATTCCCGTTTGTCCCGAACAACTGGGAGGGCTGAAGACTCCCCGACCGCCTCAGGAGATTCAGGGGGGTAGCGGTGAGGATGTTCTCGATGGAAAGTGCCGGGTAAAGAACATAAATGGTGAGGATATAACCCGGGAATTTGTTAGGGGAGCCGAGGAAATATTGAGAATGGCCAGGCTTCTTAAAGTCAGGCAGTTTATAGGGAAATCCAGGAGTCCATCATGTGGTTGCAGGCAAATATACGATGGCACGTTCTCCGGTAGGCCAGTTGATGGCGATGGTGTTACCACTGCCCTCCTGAAAAGAAACGGCGTTGAAGTTATTACAGAGGAAGATTTGAGCCAGCAGACCACTTAACTCTTACTGAGTCGAGATTATATCTATGCAGCATGGCAGCATCCGGTTGGCCACTGTCACGGGCATATATGGTGGCCAGCCTCCAGTAGCTTAAAGGGGGGAGAGATGAAGATTACGATTGTGTATGACAATGAAGTAAACAGAGAGGGATTAAGGCCAGGGTGGGGGTTCTCAGCTTTTATTGAGAGTGAGGATACACCATCAATCCTCTTTGATACCGGTGCTGATAGCCCTACGCTGCTACATAACATGAAAGAGCTTAACATAACCCCGAAGGCTATAGAGACAGTTGTCATCTCACATGCTCATGGGGACCATACCGGGGGGCTTTCGGAGATTCTCAATCAAAATAAAACAGCCGAGCTCTACATTCCCAGTTCCTTCAGAAAAGGCTTTTCTGGCAGAAAGGTGACCATTGTTGGCAAAGAACCTGTGCAAATTGACAAAGATGTTTTCTCTACCGGGGAACTTGAAAGCGTAGAGCAGGCCTTAGTACTGAAGACAGATAAGGGGATATTTGTAATAACAGGATGTGCTCATCCTGCCATGAGGAATATCCTGGATGCCGCCTCAAGATTCGGGAAGGTCTACGGCATCGTTGGAGGCTTTCACGGATTCCACGACTTCGACCTTTTTGGGGATTTATCGCTAATCTACCCCTGTCACTGCACCCAGTATAAAAGGGAAATACTGGATTTATTCCCGGATAAAGCTTCAGGATGTGGGGCGGGACTGGTGATTGAATTATGATGGGGGTCATCTCCCCTGGTGAATAGCTTAGTCCTGATATAAGGGGTGTCTGAGATGAAAATTACAAAGAAAGAGACCATTGTTGAGGGTCAGTATTTAAGATTTGTGAAGAAGCATTTTGAGGCCGATAGTGGGAAGGCAGGCATTTGGGAAACGATAGAGAGGAGAAACATCTACCACGGGGGAGCGGTAGTGATTGTTGCCTTGACCAGAAACAAGGAGCTAATCCTGGAAAGGAACTGGAGGGCTCCCCTGGAGTCCTTTGTCATCCAATTTCCCGCCGGCCTTACCGACAGGGCAGGGGAGAGTGAGGAAGAAGCCGCCAGAAGAGAACTCCTGGAGGAGACTGGATACAAGGCAGAAAGACTCATTCCTGTTATTTCAGTACCCCTTTGCCCGGCTTTGACACCCACCAGGGGCGCCCACTTTTTTGCTCCCGACGTTAACTTTTCAGGGAAAGAAGGCAGGGATATCGCTGAAGAAATTGAGGTGCTAAGGGTTCCGGTCGATAAACTGGATGATTTTCTGCTAAATCTTCCCCCACATACAGAATTGGACCTCAGAGTCCCGGGTATACTCTGGATTTTGAAGGGGCAAGGGCTCATCTGACATACCATAACGTGGTGAACTTGACAACTTCAGGCGCTTGGTTTAGAATAGTTATGGTCATAAGCTCATAATTTCAATGTTATTATCGCTAATTTAAGGACGTAGGAACAAAATTAATTATCAGGGGATGTAGGCAGATATGGGCAGACAACCGCTATGGCGGCGAGTAGATTTTATACCACAGGTTACCTACTTCAAGCCTGCTGGTGTACCTTTAGCTCAATTACAGGAAGTACGCCTCTCCGTTGAGGAAGCAGAGGCAATTCGCCTTAAAGATGTGGAGGGCCTGGAGCAGGATGAATGTGCTCAAAGGATGAATATTTCCCGGCCCACCTTTGCCCGCGTGCTGGGCTCAGCCAGGCAGAAAATGGCCGATGCCCTGCTTAACGGCAAGGCGATAAGAATTGCTGGTGGCAACTTTGAAATGTCAGTACGGCGTTTCCGGTGCGCTAACGGCCATGAATGGGATGTGCCGTTTGAAACGATGATAAACTCGCCTCCCCGGTTTTGCCCCACGTGTAGCACGCCAACTATCATGCCTATCTGGCCCTGGGGCCCGGGTTGGGGTAGGGGTCACGGGGGACGCCGCAGGGGAGGACGCGGCTGGTGAGATGAAGATTCTTGATGATTTGATTTCAGTAGTGAACTCAGAGGCTAAAGTGAGAGATATACGCCAGGGGCTTTTTCACACCGGCGTGCTGACCCGCAATTGCGGGCTGGCGGCAACGCTTCCCCGGGATGCCCTTCGTCAGGAACCGCCCCTGGTGAAGGAGTCTGGTTTGCTCCTTACGAAAAACGCGCTGGAACTGGCCCGAATGGTTTACTCGGAGAGCATACTTGAGGCAGTTGTTGGTATGGCGACCATCAACTCTCTCCTCGAGATTCACGAAGAAAGTTGTGATGTCCTCAATGCCGGTGACCTCATTGCTGAAAAGGGCAGGGATAAGAGGGTAGCTATTGTAGGGCACTTCCCCTTTATACCCAAGCTTCGTAAGATAACAAAGGAACTGTGGGTGATCGAGAAAAATCCGCAGGAAGGTGACTTCACCGAAGCTGAGGCGGAAAACCTTGTTCCGCAGGCTGATATCGTTGGTATCACCGGTACTGCTTTTACCAACCATACTATTGAGCACCTGCTCAGCCTGTGTAACCCTGAAGCCTATGTAGTGATATTGGGAGACACTGCTCCCTTATCACCGGTACTCTTTGACTACGGTGTAGACGCTATATCAGGTACAAAGGTAATCGAACCGGAGTTGGCCCTGCGCTGTGTCAGCCAGGGAGCCACTTACCGGCAGATTAAAGGAATTCGGCAGCTCACCATGATGAGGTGAGAAACAAAGAGGAGGTGAAATATGCCGTTTGGAATGGGGCCTGCTGGCTGGGCCTATGTATCGCCCTATGCTTATCCCTATGGTAGCCCTGCCTATCCAGGGTGGCCATGGTGGGGTGGCTGGAGAGGAGGCTGGGGTCGTGGCAGGGGGCGCGGGCGCGGCTGGCGCTGGTTTACACCCTATCGGTACCCCTGGTGGTAAAACCATCAAACTAAATCTTTTCTTAAGGAGGTGAAATATGCCTAATGGATTTGGTGGCGGTAGAGGTATGGGACGCGGTTTTAGAGGAGGTATGGGCTTCGGCTTCCGCGGAAGCTCTCCACCCTGGCCCTACGTAGGCCTGGGTAGAGGAGGACTGCCAAGGTGCGGCTACTTTCTCAGCGGTGCTGCTGGAGCACCTGCACAAGGGCCGTATCAGCAGTTCCCCTATCCGACTAGCCCGGAATTTGGTGCCGGGCAGGGTTCGTATCCTCCCTATGCAGCAGCGCCACCCACTTTTGGGAGTGCTCCCTTTGCTCCCCAACAGGTAACCCCGGAACAAGAGCTTGATTTCCTGGGGAACCAGGCTGAGGCGATAAAGGAACAACTGGAGCAGATTGAGGCCAGGATGCGCGACCTGGAGAGTGAAGAGTGAAAGACAATTTAGTAAAGGAGGTGAGTTATGCCAGGATTTGATGGAACAGGCCCTAGAGGAATGGGGCCAATGACAGGTGGTGGCAGAGGATTTTGCGCTATTCCGTTAGCGGGTAATTGGCCGGGATACGTGGGAAGAGGAGCCTATCCCCCATATGGTATGTCCTGGGGTATGCCTTACTACGGAGCGGGACCGGCTACTCCAGGTGCTGTGCCGTTTGCTCCTCAAATGACCCGTGAGCAGGAGCTTGATTTTCTGAAGAATCAGGCTCAAGCTATGAGAGGGCAACTGGAGCAGATTGAGGCCAGGATTCAACAGTTGGGAATTAAGAGCGAGTGAGGAGAAGGGTATGAAAATCGCAATTTCGGCTACGGGTCCAACCCTGGATGCCGAGGTGGACCCTCGTTTCGGCCGGTGTCAGTACTTTGTTATCATTGACCCGCAGACGATGGAATTTGAGGCCCTGGAAAACTCCAGTGCCATGGCGGCCGGCGGAGCTGGTATTTCCACCGGCCAGATGATTGTTGGCAAAGGGGCAGAGGTAATCCTCACCGGCAACTGTGGCCCTAATGCCTACCAGGTGCTGTCCGCTGCCGGGCTCCAGGTAATAACCGGCGTCTCAGGGAAAATAAGCGACGCTATTGAGGAGTACAAGTTGGGCACGTTTTCTGCGTCCCAGCAAGCCAATGTAGCTGACCACTTCGGCGTGGGGGCGGCTCCCGGCATGGGTGGTGGAGGTATGGGCAGAGGCATGGGTGGAGGCATGGGTCGTGGCATGGGTAGAGGCATGGGCCGTGGTATGGGTATGGGTGGGGGCATGGGGGCTGGAATGATGCCGCCAGTTAGTCCACTATCCCAACCCGCAAGCCCGGAGCAGGAGCTTGAAACGCTCAAGACCCAATCACAGGCGCTGGCACAGCAGCTGTCTGAAATTCAACGCCATATCGAAGAGCTGGAAAAGAAAACCAGGTAAGAAAGCAAACATATTTGCGGGAGGTGTCATTATGCCCAGGGGGGATGGGACTGGCCCACCAAGAGGTGGCGGACCAGGAAGCGGTAGGGGTATAGGAAGAGGCGGAGGGGGCGCGGGCAGGATGGGAGGTAACCAACCCGGGGCTGGCCCCGGTGGGGACTGCGTTTGTCCTGGCTGCGGAGCCAGATTACCCCATCAGGTAGGAACGCCCTGTTACAATTTGAGCTGCCCTAAGTGTGGGGCAAAGATGGTGAGAGGATGAAATGATAATATCTGTTGCCAGTGGTAAGGGCGGGACGGGCAAGACTCTGGTAGCTACCAGTCTCGCTCTTTCCTTAAGGGAAAGGGATAAGGTGCAGCTTCTTGATTGTGATGTGGAGGAGCCCAACGACCATATTTTTTTAAAGCCGGTCTTTACCCGCAGTGAAGCAGTCGCTATCCCGGTGCCTGAAGTGAATGAGGAGAAGTGTACCCACTGCGGCAAATGCGCTGAGGTCTGCGCCTACAATGCTATTGCGGTGATGAAGCAGAAGGTGCTTGTCTTTCCTGAGCTTTGCCACGGTTGCGGCGCCTGCGGTTACCTCTGTCCCGAAAAAGCTATCTCGGAGGAAGCGAAGGAGATAGGTGTTGTGGAATCAGGCTCCTCAGATGGCATCGGATTTGTTCACGGGAAACTTGCTGTTGGTGAGGTTATGGCACCACCTGTTATCAGGCAGGTGAAGGAACATATCAGCCGTGAAGGCACAGTTATCATCGATGTTTCTCCGGGGACATCGTGCCCGGTAGTAGAAGCAGTTAAGGATAGCGATTTCTGCCTGCTGGTAACCGAGCCGACCCCCTTCGGGCTAAATGACCTGGTCCTGGCAGTAGAGACGGTGAGGGTGCTTAATATCCCCTGCGGCATCGTCCTCAACCGTGCCGGAGTAGGAGATGGAAAGGTAGAGGAATACTGCCAAAAAGAGAATATACCAGTCCTGCTTACCATTCCCCTGGATACTGAAATTGCCAGTTTCTATTCCCGGGGTGTTCCTTTAGTCGAGGGCATGCCACAATGGAAAGTCAGTTTTCTAGGGCTTTCCGATAAGATTAGGGAGATAGTAAATGAAAGAAGTAGTGATACTGAGCGGTAAGGGAGGGACCGGAAAGACCAGCATTGTGGGTTCCTTTGCGGCTCTGGCTCAGAAGAAAGTACTCGCTGACTGCGATGTGGATGCCGCTGACCTTCACCTGCTGCTCAATCCCTCGATTACAGAGGAAAATGAGTTCTGGAGCGGGCAGGTTGCCGTTATTGACGATGAAGAGTGCACCCAGTGTGGTCTCTGTCAGGATGTGTGCCGTTTTGACGCCATTAAAGATTTCAGGGTTGACCCTGTCCCCTGTGAGGGCTGTGGCTTTTGCTCACATATATGCCCGGTTGAAGCCATCACTATGAAGGAAAGCCTGTCCGGGCACTGGTTTATCTCTGATACTAAATACGGTCATCTGGTTCACGCCCGGTTGGGAATAGCCCAGGAGAACTCGGGCAAGCTGGTGGCGCTGGTAAGACAGCAGGCCAAGCAGATTGCGAAAAGAGACGGGCTCGACTTTATTATCAGTGATGGTCCACCAGGTATTGGCTGTCCGGTCATTTCATCTCTATCCGGGGCCAACCTGGCCCTTCTGGTGACTGAGCCGACACTATCTGGCATACACGACCTGGAGAGGGTACGGGGCGTTTGCCATCACTTTGGTATTCCCGCCCTGGTTTGTGTTAATAAGTATGACCTTAATGAAGATAATACCCACCAGATTGAAAATTATTGCCTTAATCAGGGGGTAGAGGTGGCTGCCAGGGTCCCATTTGATAACACTGTCACTGAGGCAATTGTACAGGGACTGCCGGTGGTGGAATATTCACCGGGCAGGGTTACTCAGGAAATAGAATCGCTATGGCAGCATGTTACTCGCGCCCTTGAACAATAAAATGCTGGCTGCACTCAGAGCAAACAAATCAAATATTTAGGGAGGGCACAATGGAAAAATCTGATGTAGTGGTCATTGGGGGCAGTGCTGCTGGGATACCAGCAGCCGTAGGTTGTCGCCGTCGATACCCGGAAAAGAAAGTAACCCTGATACGCAAAGAGGAGCAGGCACTAATTCCGTGCGGCATACCCTATATCTTTGGAACCCTGGGTGGTCCGGAAAAGAACCTGATTCCCGATGCAATACTTGAAAACAATGGTATTGAACTAATCATCGACGCCGCTGGAGAAATTGATAGGGAGAACAAAGCTGTTTTAATGGCTGGTGGGGAAAAGGTCAGCTATGATAAGCTCATTCTGGCTACCGGCTCTTTGCCTCTAGTTTTACCCATCCCCGGCATAGACAAGGAGAATGTCTTTACTGTAAACAAGGATGTCGGCTACCTGAAGAATATGCTGGATGTGATTAACCAGGCTGAGGACATTGTGGTACTCGGTGGTGGTTTCATTGGCGCCGAGTTTGCTGATGAGTGTAAGAAAAATCGTGATAATAACGTCACCATTGTTGAGATGCTCCCCCATTGTTTGCAGTTAGCCTTCGATGACGAGCTTTGCATCGAGGCGGAGAAGGTGCTTACCGAGAGAGGAATAAAGATTCTTACCAATGAAAGAGTAGAGGCTATAGTTGGCGATGAGAAAGTCAGCAAGGGTAAGCTAGCCAGCGGTCAGGAGCTTAAGGCTGATGTGGTTATCGTGGGGGTGGGCGCTGTGCCAAGCACAGAACTGGCCAAGCAGGCCGGACTCCGAATAGGTACTTCCACCAGGGCAATCCTTGTTGACCGATATCAGCGGACTACTGAGGACCCTGATATTTTTGCCTGTGGCGACTGCGTGGCGAAGGTCTCCTTCTTTAGTGGTAAGCCAACCAGAATTATGCTGGCTTCTATCGCTACCGGTGAGGCCCGCATCGCCGCTGCCAATCTCTTTGAAACACGCTACCTTGGCCTCGGTGGGATTGGTGTCTTCTCTACCAAGCTCGGAGATTTAGCCCTGGGCGCTGCCGGTTTAATCGAGAGGCAGGCAAGAGGGGATGGCTATAATGTTGTCATCGGTGAGGCAACAGCGCCAAACAGACACCCCGGTGGCATGCCTGGAGCAGTCTCAACAAAGGTAAAGCTGATGTTCTCCAGGGATAACGGCGTAATTCTTGGCGGTGAAGCCTCGGGGGGCGTATGTGTGGGTGAGCTGGTAAATGTCATCAGCGCTTGTGTTCAGCATAGAATGACCGCCTATGAAGTCTCTCTGTTCCAGATGGGCACTCACCCTGCTCTAACCGCATCGCCAATGGTCTACCAGCTGGTAAACGCCGCTGAGCTTGCCGTTAAAGAGATGGCATGATGCCTGACAAAGGAGAAAATAATGCCGGGAGTATGATAAGGTGTCGAAAACACTCCTTAGAAGGCATATACCGTAGAGAGTAAAACCATACGCAGATATCAACTCAGGAGGTATTTAAGATGAGGTATGCAGTACCCGTAACTGGCGGCTTGGTGTCCACCCACTTTGGTCATTGTGAGCACTTTGCCCTAATTGATGTCGACGAAGGAAGAAAGGAGATTTTGAAAAAGGAGCTTGTTCCTTCACCGGGACATGAGCCCGGCCTTCTTCCCCAGTGGCTGGCTGACGAGGGAGTGTCAGTGGTTATTGCCAGTGGCATGGGGTCCCGAGCCCAGAGTCTTTTTAGACAGAACCATATTGACGTCGTGATTGGTGCCCCTGAGAGTGACCCGGAGGGGGCAGTGCTTAACTACTTAAATGGCGTATTGGCCACGGGGAATAATATATGCGACCACTAGGATGAAAACTGGAGTAGAGAACAATTAAGGCAGGTTGATGCAAGGAGTAATGTGATGACCTCATCGTGGGAGCAATTTGAGGAACTTATTAAGGCCGAGATGAGGAAGGTGTATTCCGAGGCGGCTATCGACCACTCCATGAACCCGAGAAATTTAGGAGACATGGAAGACGCCGATGGCTTTGCAAAGGTAACTGGCCCCTGTGGTGACACTATGGAGGTATGGCTTAAGATAAATAATGACACCATTGCCGATGTCACTTTTATGACTGATGGCTGTGGCACCAGCATCGCCTCAGGCAGTATGGTTACCGAGCTGGCCAGAGGAAAGAGTGTCAGTGAAGCCCGGAGAATCAGCCAGCAGGATGTCCTGGATGCTTTAGGCGGACTGCCTGAGGAAAACGAACATTGTGCTCTCCTGGCCGCAGATACGCTGAAGGAAGCGATAAAAGGCTACCTGGAGATAAAGAGAGACCCGTGGAAAAAGGCTTACCGCAAATATTAAGGAAACGAATAGACAATGCCGCCCGTAGTTTCAGTTGCAGGTAAATTAGAGTGGTAAATTCTATTGTCTATGGCCCGGTCCCATCCCGGCGATTGGGGCACAGCCTGGGAATAAATAACATCTTCCCCAAGATATGTAGTTATTCCTGCGTTTATTGCCAGCTGGGAAACACTGTGGACATGCGGGTTGAGCGTGAGGCTTTTTACAAGCCAGAGGAGATAGCTCAGGGTGTGAAGGAGAAGCTTAAACAGGTCAGGGAGAAAAGTGAGCCGATAGACTACCTGACCTTTGTCTCTGACGGTGAGCCTACTCTGGATGCTAATCTTGGTAGAGAGATTGGACTTCTGAAATCCTCGGGCATGAGGGTTGCGGTTATTACTAATGCTTCCCTTATCTGGCGTGAGGATGTCAGGCAGGACTTGCAAGAGGCCGATTGGGTGTCACTAAAGGTGGATACGGTAAGTAAAGAGATATGGCGCAGAATCAACAGGCCACAAAAGTCCTTGAGACTTGAAGCAATTTTAGACGGCATGCTCAGGTTTGCTGATAGTTTTAAGGGTGAACTGACCACCGAGAGTATGCTCATTCAGGGTAGAAACGATAACAGTGAGGAAATCGAGGGAATGGCCAGCTTCCTGGCGGAGTTAAGGCCGGATGTAGCTTATCTGGCCATTCCGACAAGACCGCCAGCAGAAAGGACGGTAACCGCTGCCGGCGAGCAAGCCATTAACATGGCATATCAAATCTTCAGTAAGCGATTAAGCAGCGTGGAATATTTAATCGGTTATGAAGGAAACGCCTTTGCTTTTACCGGTAATGCTGAGGATGACTTACTTAGTATCACCTCCGTACATCCAATGAGGGAAGAGGCTGTCATCGCATTTTTGAAAAAGGCTGGTAAAAAATGGGTAGTTATCGACAGGCTAATAGAGGATGGCAGTCTCGTGGAGGTAGAATATCAGGGCAGGAAGTTCTATATGAGGAAATTGCCTCAACGTAGCAATCGCCCTCTACATATTACATGATATTACATGGAGGGCGAAGTAGCACAGACAGGATAAAAGGATGGGAAAGATGGCGGTTCGCAGCAAGGAGAAAGTAAGGGAAATTTATGAAGTCCTGCCCAGGCGAAATTGTGGTTTCTGTGGATTTGGGAGTTGCGGTCAATTTGCCAGGGCAGTGGCTGAGGGAAGAGCCTCGCCTTTCGGCTGCAGGCAGAACCCCTGGTCAGGTTACAAAATAAGCGAAATTGTTGGTATGAAGGTACCGGTCTCTAGTTATGGATTCCAACCTGCTTTTGTTCTCAGACCAAGAGTTGGTCTTTCCCCGAAGTCATTGAGAGAAGAGGTTAAAGGATTGTCTCGGAAAGTGGATGACATTCTGGCTGGGATTGAAGAATTAAGGGGAAAAATGGGTGATGAAGCAGGTAGTGGTTATCCTGGTTAATTACGCCGGCACTGAAGAGAGCTATGGTCTTCTGGGACCCCAGGTGGCGGCTACCATTATTCAGGATAATACCGACTATGAATGTGTGGTGGTTGCGGTTGGTCATGATGCTGATAAGGATACCGTTAAGAAAAATGTAATCCAGCTTGCTGGCAGCAATAGACCGATTATCGGCTTTTCAAACCTCGGGGGCCGTTCCGAGCTGTGGACGCTGGCTGAGGAACTGAAGGCGGAAGGGGCAATAACCATTCTGGGTGGCCCTCAGGCTAATGTTGATTATTTAGGCGAAGTGGGTTGGGAAAGCCATCATCACCGATTTCCCGGCGTCAGTGATAGTTTTACCTTTGCTCTCCACGGGCCTGTGGAACAGCTGGTCCCCTTTCTTAATTCTCAAGGGAAGGAGGAGCCTGACGCAATCCCGGGAGCGCTATTTATCAGGAGTGGTAAGCGCCGGGCAAATGAACGGAATGACTGGGAGGAGGATTTTCTGACCCGGGTTGACTGGGGAAACCTGTATCGCCCGGGGCCGTCAGGACCTGAGCCGGTATCCGTAACCAGTGCTCAGGTGGTGCAGCAGATAGGGTGTCCCTATGCTGCCAGGAAAGTGAAGGTCAGCCTTGATTACCCGGCTAACTTGAGGGGCTCACCCTTTCTCCGGAAGGGCAAGGTATCCCTTATCCTCCAGGGCTGTAGTTTCTGTGATGTAGCTCGGGACAAGGGTTTCGGCGGTGCTCTGTCGCTGGAGAGTGTCCTGGCGCAGATAAACAACCTGCCCGAGGATGCCGATGGGAGAAAGATCCCCTTTGAATTGATAAATGAGGCACCTCTGTCCACCCTGCCGGGATTATTGCTGGCGGTTAGAGAGCAGGGGACCAGGCTCTCTCAACTGAATCTGGTCAGCCGGGCTGATTGGCTGGTAATGGGAGAGGAAAAGCTCAGGGATGCCTTGAAGCTGGCTAAAGTCATGGGGGTGTGCATCCTTCTGTCGGCAGCGGGCTTTGAGTCCTTTTCCGACACCATTTTAGGAAATTTGAACAAGGGTTATCCTTTAAGAACTAACCTCGCTGCTATCAAGCTGGTAAGGCAGCTGAAAGAGGAGTTCCCCGAGAACTGGTCCTACTCCACCGCTGATGGGGCAAGTCATGGCTTCATTCATCCTACCCCATGGGACTCAGCGGAGACCGAACGGGAAATGAATAGCGTTATATTCGCCTACGGGCTGGGGAGGGATATTCTTCCCCTGAAAAGTGTTCCTCTAATTATTCACCATGCCTGCGGGTTGGGTGACTGGGTAAGAGAGTTGGAAATGAGGGAAGGGATTACGCTGGAGAGGGCGGCATCTATCATTGAGTGGTGGTGAGAATGGTATTATCTGGTGAGCCAGGCAAACAAGATAGTTCCGATAAGCGACAGTCCCGCTCCGAAGTAGAATACCGACTCGAGACCTGAGAAGTCGGCAATGGCTCCAGATGCGATTGGTCCTAGAGCCATACCTATGCTCATTGCCATATTGAAGATGGCGATGGTCGATGCCATGCCAAATTTCCTGCCCTCGTCTACGGTTAAGGCTGAGGCGGCGGGTAGGGAAATGGCACCGCCAATACCACCTAAAGCACACAGTCCCAATAGCTGCCAGAAGCTATGTGTCAGGGGAACCATGGCTAGATAGGTGATGTTCACAAAGCTGCCTAGAATTACCATGGCTCTTCTGTTGAGCCGGTCGGCGATGTTGCCGCTAAATATCTGGAGTAAGGCCATCAGCAGGATATTGACTGCCAGTAGTACCCCGATAAGGGCCGGCTTCAAGCCAATGTGGAAAGCGGCAAAGATAGGCAGAAAAGTGAAAAAGGCGCCTCTACCCATAGCAAATGCCAGCCGGTAGCTGACCAGGCCTTTGATTACACCGCTGGTTCTCATCCCGGCAAAGGATGAGCGATGACCGGCTGCCGTTTTCCGCTGTCCGCTTTCATGAAGAAAAAGAGCGGCTATCAGGAAGGCCAGCAGATTAAGACCGCCCATGCCGGAGAAGGCGATACTCATGCCGAAGTGCTCGGTTAACCCCCCGCCTATTAACGGACCGCAGCCGAGACCGGCAAAAAAGGCGGCATTGAAATAACCCATCCACTTTCCTTCTTCACCCTCTGGCGAAAGGTCGCCAATATAGGCTTGGGCAATGGGGACTATCATGCCAGCAGCGGCACCATGCAGGAGGCGGATTAGGGTTAGCTCGAGAATATTGCCCGCCCATATATAGCCCAGTGAGATGATGGCGTAAAAGAAAAGGCCGCTACAGAGGAATACCTTCCTGCCCCTGCGGTCGGAAAGCCAGCCAAAAATGGGCGTTGATATTGCGCGGGTAATGGAAAAACTGGCAAAGATTACGCCCAGCCAGACCCCGGTAGCCCCCAGGCTATCAGCATAAAGAGGCAGAAGGGGGGCTATTATGCCAACTCCCAGGATGGAGGAAAAGATGGAAAGGGCAAGGACAGGGAAAATTTTCTTTATCATGCGGGTGCCTCAGGTATTATAACGCCTTACTCACGTACCTGGCAACGTGAACAGCGGCAGCTTGCCATAAAGCCAGGCTTATCTCTGAGGAGCTTTGATAAATGAGATGTTAACCATGACTGTCTGAACTGTTGACTTTAGTGGTAAAATGGTATAGGAGGTAAGTCAGGGGAACTGAGAAATAATCTTGGATATAAGCTGTATTGTTCTGGCTGGCGGCAGGGGCTTGCGGCTGGGGCATGACAAGGCTTTAGAGACTGTTGGCAATAGAAGTTTGCTGGAGCGGGTAGTTTCCCGCCTTTGGCGGTTGAGTAGTGCAGTTATCGTAGTTACGGCTCAAGAGAGGTCTTTCCCCCAGCTTATTGGCTACCCGGAACTGAGGGTGGTGGCTGATACTTATTATGGGAAAGGCCCGCTGGCCGGAATTTACGCGGGACTGGCCGCATCAGATTCGCTGTGTAACCTTGTCGTCGCCTGTGATATGCCCTTTTTGAATCAGGCCCTGCTGGACTATATGGTCCGGGTGTCACTTGAGGGTGACGTGACAGTCCCCCGGCTGGGGGATGCGATTGAACCGCTTCATGCTGTCTATTCCAGGAGCTGTCTGGGCCCTGTAGAGTATCTGCTCAAGCAGGGCAGGGTGCAAGTCCGCGAACTTTTTGAACTGGTCAAGGTAAGGTATGTGGAAGCCGAGGAGATTAACCGGTTTGACCCCGAGCACCTGAGCTTTTTCAACGTTAATACCGTGGCTGACCTGGATAGAGCAAGACAAATAGCGGAAGAGGAGAGCAATGATAAGTGTTGACCAGGCTCTGGACAAAGTCCTTGGCAGGGTAGATGTTCTTGATACTGAAGAGAGTCCTATCCTGGGTTGCCTGGGACAGGTCCTGGCGGAGGACGTGTATTCCCCTATTGATATCCCCCCCCTGGACAATTCAGCTATGGATGGTTTTGCTGTCAGGTCGGAAGATATTCGTGGTGCCAGCCCGCAGTCGCCCCGGTCTCTGCGAGTTATTGGCACCAGCATCCCCGGTTCTATCTGTAGCCATCAGGTGGGGCTGGGAGCCGCCGTTCGGATTATGACAGGGGCCCCCGTTCCGCAAGGGGCCGATAGTGTGGTCAGATTCGAGGACACGGATAAGCAGGGGCGGGAAGAGACCTCATCTGAAATAGGCATTTTAACTGAAGTGCAGGTGGGCACCGACATTCGCCGGGCGGGTGAAGATGTTACCCGGGGAACAATAATATTACCCGGAGGAACAGTAGTCAGACCGCCGGTGGTTGGTGTACTGGCTTCACTGGGGCGGGCTACGGTAACGGTTATCCGCCGCCCGGTGGTGACTATTTTAACTACTGGAGACGAACTGGTGGATGTTGGTCAGCCTCTGCCGCCAGGCAAGATATATAATAGCAACGCTTATAGTATTGCTGCCCTGGTTTTGCGCTGCGGTGGCATCCCCAGGATGTTGGGAGTAGCCCTGGATAGTAAGGAGTTACTGGCGGGCAGGCTTGGCGGCGGACTGGATGCGGATATACTGATAACCACTGGCGGGGTGTCACTTGGCGATTATGATGTGGTAAAGGATGTGGTAGCGAAACAGGGTGAAATCGTGTTCTGGAGGGTCCGGCTGAAGCCAGGGAAACCGCTGGTCTTTGGTATGCTAAGGGCGGGTGAGTCCAGGCACATACCCTACTTTGGTCTCCCGGGCAATCCGGTTAGCTCCATGGTTACCTTTGAGCTCTTTGTCCGCCCGGCGATTCTCAAGATGGCAGGGAGGGAGAATTTAGCCAGACCGGTTATCAGGGCAGTGGTTGGAGAGCCTATTGTAAATGAGGATGGACGCCGTATCTTTGCCCGGGCGGTGGTTGAGAAACGTGATGGTCAGTATTTTGCCCGGCTTACCGGTCCTCAGGGGTCAGGAATTCTGACTTCCATGGCTTTGGCTAACGGGCTGGTGATTGTTCCTGAGGATAAGGCACGGGTAGAGGCAGGGGAGGTGGTTCAGGTGATGATGATGGATTGGGGAGAGGAAGTGGCAGACCTGATTTCAGGCTGACTTGCAAGAGGAGGAACGCTTGGTATTTGACGCTTCAGAGTTCGTCTTTGAAGTGCCCTCGGAAATATCCAGGGCACGGCGGGTTTTGATTAAACCCTGTGCTACCTACCCGGTGCCATATCCGGTAACGACCAGCCAGCACATGCTCTCGGTAATCGTTGAAAGCATCAGGCAGGTCAGTGACGCTGATATCATCCTGCTTGATGGCACCCCTGATGGGGAGCCGGTCAACCCTGTGTATCAGGCGCTGGGTTATAATTTTCCCCGGGTGCTGACACTGGATGTGAAGGACTGTATCTGGGTGGAGGTAGATAATCCCCTGCCCAAGCCCTTAGCGGTACCAACTTTCTGGGTACCCAATGTTATTTTATCCAGTGATTATCTGATAACAGTGGCACCGGTGAAGGTTCTTGGTGGACGGGGCAGTCTTAGCCTGATGAACTTGCTGTCGGTATTGCCCAGCGCCAAATATGGCAGGGGAGGGCTCAGGGGCTGGCAGGATTTATATAATCTGGGGATAGACAGAGTGATAGCCGACCTCTATTTTACCTTGCCCTTTGACCTCGGGATTGTAGAGGCGCGCCAGAAGTTTACCAGTGGGGAAGACCCTACCCGGGGCGAGGTTGAGGACTGGGGCAAGATATTTATCGGTGAACCCTATCAGGTTGATTGCGAAGCGGCCGCAGCCCTGGGACTTAAAACTGGATATCTTGACTTGATTGAGGAAGCCAGGGTGGAATTTGATGGCTGACCAACCGCAGCAACGATGGTCTATTGACCTGGGCTGGTTTGAGCGAAATAATCGCTCGTTCTCTGCTCTGGCCCAGAGCTAATACATGATACTGAAGCCGGGATAACTTCCGGTATATTCTGACCAGTTAGTTTCTACCCTTTCCACCCTGGCTGCTGCCGGCCCGTCCCGAAGGTGGCTGATTAACTCTAAAAGCCTCTCTCTTTCTCCCTCAGCCTGGACTTCCACCGCTTGCTGGTGACGCAGGTTACGTACATAGCCTGTCAGGTTCAGCCCGGTGGCCCACCGGGAAGTGAAGTCACGGAAGAAAACCCCCTGAACGTAGCCGTATACTATTACCCGGACCGCCGCCGTGTCAGCCATTACTTGTTACCAACCGCTCTCACCAATCTCACCAGCCTGGGGACTCTGGCTTTTCCCACCGCGGTAAAACCGCTGGTAAGCCAGTATTCCTGCTTACTCTTCTTCCCTTTGTTCTTTCTTTCCCCTCTTGATTGTCTCCACAGTGAGTGAGGTTGGCAAGATGCTCGTTGTTGAGGTCTTCCCGGGACTCTTTTTGGCTTTCTTCGGCTCTCTTCGTCTATAATCTCGACGACCCATAATAACACCTCTGTCTGTAAAGGCGTTGCTGGTCTAAGTTTAGCAGAGAGGTTTTATACTGTAAAGCGAAGTTTCTCCAGTGCGGAGCGAGCGGCTTCAGTTTCGGCTGACTTCTTACTTTTGCCTGACCCTTTACCCAGCACAACATCGCCCACCTTTCGCTCGACGGTAAATCTCCTGTCATGGTCGGGACCCGCTGCTGCTATCATCTGGTAGACAGGGGGTAATTGCTGTCTGGCCTGGATAAGCTCCTGGAGCTGTGACTTGCAGTCAGGTTTTGCTCCCTGTCTTGCCGCTTTCCTCAGTTCCTTGCGGAAAAGCCTGAGGATGAAATCCCGGGCTGCAACCAGACCCTGGTCGAGGCAAACAGCGGCTATCACTGCTTCTAAGGCCCCCGCCAGATTTACCGGCTTGCTGCGTCCCCCACCTGCCTCTTCGCCTTTCCCTAAATACAGGTAGTCACCCAGGCTGATACCCTTTGCCATCTGGGCCAGGGTATCGCGTTGTACCAGGGCTGCCCGGAGTCTGGTCATCTCCCCCTCGGTGGAGTAGGGGGGGCCTTGATATAGCCTTTCGGCGATGACAAATCCCAGGACGGCGTCGCCCAGAAATTCCAGTCGCTCGTTAGAGGCAG
>JAUWPF010000034.1 GCA_030611745.1 Chloroflexota bacterium
GGGCCAGGATGACCTCGGTCGGGGAGGTGGCAGCCGCTGGCAGCGGGAAGGTGCTGGCTAACTTCCGTGAGATACCTGCTCTTTGCCGCCCGACGGCTGAAGGGGTGGTGGCCAGACTGAGAGAAGTCGGTATAGAGGGCCTGCTCCTGCTGGGGAATACCAGCGAACCGGTGTGCGAAACCCCGGTGGAGCTCAATAGGGTCGGGATGATTCTCCTCGGGGGCTTGAATCCGGTAGCGGCCGCCGGGGAAGCCGGCATAGAGGCCGAAAATCATGCCATGAGCACCCTCGTTGAGTATCAAAGTCTAATCAAGTTTGGGGAGCTGTGAAATGGAAGAAGTAAAAATTATACCATGCCTGGATGTGAAAGAGGGAAGAGTGGTCAAGGGGGTAAACTTCGTGGACCTCAGGGACGCGCGTGACCCGGTGGAGGCGGCCGAGGCCTACTGCCGGGAGGGGGCTGATGAGCTTGTCTTCCTGGACATCTTCGCTACCGTGGAGAACAGGAAGACGAGGCTGGAGTGGGTCAAAAGGGTCTGCGATGTAGTTACCATCCCTCTTGCGGTCGGTGGTGGCATCGGAAGTATTGAGGATATGATGGCACTGCTTAACCTCGGGGTAGACAAGGTCTCGATAAATACGGCGGCGGTGAGGGACCCTGAATTGATAAAGGAGGCTTCCCGGCAGTTTGGCAGGGAGAGGCTGGTGGTTGCTATTGATGGCAGGAAGAATCCGCCGGGCGGTAATCTTCCCCGGCTCGAAGTGGTGGTCAAGAGCGGCTCGGAGTCTGCCGGGCTGGAGATTGTTGATTGGGCAAGGCGGGTGGAGGAACTGGGGGCGGGAGAGATTTTACTTACCAGTAAGGATGCTGACGGGACGAAGGAAGGCTATGACCTGGAGATGACCAGGGCGGTTGCTGAAGCCGTAACGATACCGGTTACCGCCTCGGGCGGCGCCGGTAAGCTGGAGCACCTTTATCAGGCAGTAGCGGAAGGCAAGGCGGCAGCGGTGCTGGCGGCTTCCATCTTTCACTTCGGCGAAATATCTATCCCCGATGCCAAGAGGTACCTGAAGGAGAGAGGAATCCCCGTAAGAATTTGATTAACCAGGAGGAGGGAGACAAGTCATGGAACGGAAGTCATCAACTTTGTTCGAGACCATCCAGGCCCAGCTGGACGGAGTGGCAGGCATATTACACCTGGAGCCTGGCATCCACGCTATTCTCAGGGAGCCAATGAGGGAGCTTGCGGTCTCGATACCGGTCAGGATGGATAATGGCGAGACCAGGGTTTTTAAGGGGTTCCGGGTACAGCATAATAATGCCCGGGGGCCCTTTAAAGGGGGAATCAGGTTTCATCCCGATGAGACAATTGATACTATCAGGTCACTGGCTGCCTGGATGACCTGGAAGTGCGCCGTCGTGGACATTCCCCTGGGGGGTGGTAAGGGAGGCGTTATTTGCAATCCCAAGGAGATGTCCGCTGGTGAACTGGAAAGGCTGAGCCGTGGCTATATAGATGCGATATGGGAGTTTATTGGCCCCGAGAGGGATATCCCGGCACCGGATGTATATACTAACCCGCAGATAATGGCATGGATGATGGATGAGTACTCCAAATTGATGGGCTACTATGCCCCGGGAGTGATTACCGGAAAGCCCGTGGCGGTAGGTGGTTCTCTGGGTCGTGGTGATGCTACCAGTCGTGGCGGGGTATATACCGTGGTAGAAGCCACCAGACATCGGGGTATTGACCTGTCGGCAGCAACCGTGGCTATTCAGGGCTATGGTAATGCCGGCTCATTTGCCGCCGTTTTAATGCACGAGATTGCGGGGTCTAAGGTTGTAGCCGTTAGCGACTCCAGGGGCGGTATCTATAACGAGCAGGGATTGGACCCTAGTAAGGTTCTGCAGCATAAGACAGAAACCGGCTCGGTCATCGACTTTCCCGGAGCCGAGAATATCACTAATGACGAGCTTCTGGAGATGAAGGTTACGATACTGTGTCCCTCGGCACTGGAGAATGTAATAACCGGGAAGAATGCTTCCCGGGTCAGGGCAAGGATAGTAGCGGAACTGGCTAACGGCCCAACTACTCCTGAGGCGGATGAAGAGCTGTATCATAATGGGGTGTTTGTCATCCCCGATTTTCTCTGCAATGCGGGAGGGGTGACCGTTTCTTATTTTGAGTGGGTCCAGTGCTTGAGTAGATACTACTGGGACGAGGACGAAGTCCGCGAGCGGCTGGCCGGGCACATGACAGCAGCATTCCAGGCTGTCCTGGCTGAGTCCTTAAAACATAAGGTCAACATGAGGGCAGCCGCCTATATCGTTGCGGTAGCTCGTGTGGCAGAGGCGATGAAACTGAGGGGCTGGACGTGACTTTCCGGTGGGGCTGTTCAGTCGGCGGCGCCTCTCCTGAGGGTAAGGGCCGCCAGGGTTGATATAAGGACGGCGAAGCCGGCCAGGATTGCCAGTTCAATGCCTACATCAATCAGGCTCTTGCCACCGAGCATAATATCCCTGAGACCATCCACCGCATAGGTCAGCGGCAGGATGGCTGACAGCCACTGAAGGTAGTCCGGCATCTGCTCTACCGGCCAGAGGACCCCGCAGAGGAATACCTGGGGAAGGATGATTAAGGGGATAAACTGGACCATCTGGAACTCATTTCGGGCAAAGGTTGAGGTAAAGATGCCTAGATTGACCGCTCCGGTTATCACCACGATTTGGAATATAAAAATTTGCCACAGGTCTCCGTAATAGTGGACATCCAGGACGTAGATGGTGAAGAGAAGGATAATCAGGGTCTGGGTGAGGGCGAAGATGAAGAAACCAAACAGGTAGCCCACCACTATATCCCCGCGTGATACCGGTGACACCATCAGGCGCTCCATAGTGCCCTGAGAGCGTTCCCTGAGGAAGCTGATTCCCGCAAGCAGAAAACTGAAGAACAGGGCCAGTGTTGCGAGCAGCGCCGGGGCGATGTAGTCCAGGACGCTGCCTTCCGGGAAGCTCAGGCCGATGAGGGTCATCACCACCAGGGGCACAACCAGAATCAGGGCCAGTGTTCTGCGGTCCCGGACGAGCTGCTGGATGACCCTGGCGGCAATAGTAAAAGCCTGGCTAGATGGCATTCTGCTGCCCCCGCTGGACGAAATGGAGGAAGGCATCCTCAAGGGTGGCCTCCGGGCGGCCCGTAGCCTGCTTTAAGTCACCGGGACTACCCCGGGCAATCACCTTACCGTCACGCATAAAGGCGAGGTAGTCGCAGTGAACGGCATCGTCCATGGTATGGCTGGAGATGATGAGCGTGGCGCCCTGTTTGGTTAAGCCAGCAAAGTGTTCCCAGAAGGTAACCCTTAGCTCAGGGTCGAGGCCGACCGTGGGCTCGTCGAGAAAGAGTAACGGTGGGTTATGGACGATGGCGCAGGCCAGGCTGACCCGCTGTTTCATCCCGCCGCTCAGTTTCTGTACCGCGTCATTACGGCGTGTCCACATATCAACCAGTCTAATTGCTGCTTCTACCCGCCTGGCCCGCTCCGCTTTATCGGTCAGCCGGTAGATGCGGGCAAAGAAGTCCACATTCTGGATAATCGACAGCTCAGCATAGAGGGAATGCAGTTGCGGCATATAACCGATGAGATGGGCCATTTTTCGGGATGGTCTCTGCCCCAGTATCCGGATAGTGCCGGCTCCCGGTCTGAGTAGCCCGACCAGCAGCCGGATGAGGGTGGTTTTTCCGGCACCGTTGGGACCGAGGAGGCCGAAGCTTACTCCCCTTGGCACCTGGAGCGATAGTCCGTCAAGTGCCTTAAGGCTATTGTATTTGAATGATACCTGAGCTACTTCTACGGCTTGCCCTGTAAATTCTTCCTCTGGCATGGTCACCGACAAGGATATAACTGAAGTATGGGGTTAGTCAAGCAACTATGCCTGTCTTGTTGATGTTCTTTCCTTTTAGCGGCGAATTCTAGTAGAATGAGGGCTATGAAGGAAGGCTTGACCCCTATCCGCCAGCAGTATCTCAGGATTAAACAGAAGTACCCCCAGGCGATTGTCTTCTTTCGCCTGGGGGATTTCTACGAGACCTTTGATGACGACGCTCATCTTACCTCCCGGGAGCTGGAGATTACCCTGACCTCCCGGGAGATGGGCAAGGGACGCCGCGTCCCCATGGCGGGCATTCCTTACCACGCCCTGGATAACTACCTGGCCCGGCTGATAAACCGCGGTTACAGGGTGGCTATCTGTGAACAGGTGACCAGACCCGGGGAGACCAGGGGGCTGGTTGAGCGGGACGTGGTCAGGGTGGTTACACCGGGCACGGTGGTCGAGCCCGGTCTGCTTGATAGTAAGTCAAATAACTATCTGGCCAGCCTGGTCCCGGGTGATGGGGGGGTGGGGCTTTCTTATGTTGATATCACCACCAGTGAGTTTGCGGTGACCCAGCTGACGCCGGAGCGGGCGGCTAGCGAACTGGAGCGGCTCAGGCCCTCGGAGATTATTGTCCCCAAGAGCGCTGATTTGTCCTCTCTTGCTCTAACGGCTCCGGTGACCCCCCTTGATGATTACTGGTTTGAACTTGAGGTAGCTCAGAAGACGGTGCTTGACCACTTTGGCGCCAGCACCCTTGACGGCTATGGCTGCGGCCATCTGCCGCTGGCGATAGGAGCCGCCGGCGCCATTATTCACTACCTGGAGGAGACCCAGAAGGGAATCCTGGGGCAGTTGACCCGTCTTACTACCTACTCTACCGACTCATTTATGGCGCTGGACGAGCAGACCCGGAGTAATCTGGAGCTTTTCCGCAGCCACCGCTCCGGGACAGTTGAGGGCTCACTGCTTTCGGCAGTTGACCTCACCAGGACGGCGATGGGAGGAAGGTTGCTCAAGCGGTGGCTGGGTCAGCCTCTGCTCAGTGTTGACGAACTGGAAAAGAGGCAGGATGCTGTTGGCTGGTTCTACGATAACACGCTGGTTCGCAATCAGACCGTCTCCCTGCTGGGAGAGGTGGCTGACCTGGAGCGGCTGATTGGCCGGGTGAAGGGTGATATGGCGACACCCCGTGAGCTGGTTACCCTGCGCCGCAGCCTGGAGGTAATCCCCAGGTTGAAGGAGGCAGTCGGTGGCGATAGCCGGGTAGGCTGGCTGGGGGATGAACTGAAGCCCCGCCACGATGTTGTTAGTTTGATTGCGGGGGCACTGGTGGAACAGCCCCCGTCCAGCCTGGCTGAGGGTGGGGTGGTGAAGGAGGGGTTTTCCGGGGACCTGGATAAGCTTCGCCAGACGACCCGGAATGCCCGGCAGTACCTGGCGAATCTGGAACTCAGGGAGCGGGAGCGGACCGGGATTAAGTCGTTGAAGGTAGGCTTTAACAGGGTCTTTGGCTACTATATTGAGGTCTCCAAATCGAACCTGTCTCAGGTGCCCGGGGACTATATCAGGAAGCAGACGCTGGTGGGCGGCGAGCGGTTCTTTACCCCGGAGCTAAAAGAGTACGAGGCGCTGATTTTGAATGCCGAAGATAGAATCAGCGAGCTTGAGGGGCAAATCTTCCGCCAGGTATGCCATCAGGTGGGGGCTGGCAGCGAGAGTATTCTGGCTACGGCCGATGCGGTGGCAATGGTAGATGTCTTCTCCAGCCTGGCTGAGGTAGCGGTGCGCTATGGCTATGTCCGTCCCCGGCTGACCGGGGACGATGAGCTTAATATTATGCGGGGGCGCCACCCGGTGGTGGAGCGGAGCCTGGTTGAGAGCAGCTTCGTCCCCAATGATACCTATCTCTCCAACGGTGATGCCCAGCTTATTATCCTCACCGGTCCGAATATGTCGGGCAAGTCAACCTATCTCAGGCAGGTGGCTTTGATTGTGCTGCTGGCGCAGACCGGCAGCTTTGTCCCGGCCGATGCGGCGACCATCGGTCTGGTTGACCGCATCTTTACCCGTATTGGTGCCAGGGAAGATATTGCGGCGGGCCAGTCTACCTTTATGGTGGAGATGGTGGAGACCGCCGGTATCCTGAATAATGCCACCCCGCGCTCCCTGCTCATCCTTGATGAAATTGGCCGGGGTACCAGTACCTATGACGGGCTCTCGATTGCCCGGGCGGTCGCCGAGTATATCCATAACCACCCCCGGCTTGGTGCCAAGACCCTCTTTGCTACCCACTATCATGAGATGGTGGAGCTTGCCGGTTTCCTGCCGCGGGTGAAGAACTTCAATGTGGCAGTGAGTGAGGAGGGTGGGGAAGTCACCTTTTTGTACCGGATTGTCCCCGGCGGGGTAGACAAGAGCTATGGCATCCATGTCGCTAAACTGGCCGGGCTGCCCCGGTCGGTGGTGCACCGCGCCCGGGAGGTGCTGGACGAACTGGAGGGAGGCAGCCGGGCTGCGGTAACGAAACCCTCATCCCGCGGACGCCGCAAGGAGGTGGCTGCCCCGCAGCTATCATTCTTCGGGCAAAAGCCGCCGGTGCTGGAAGAGCTTGAGAAGCTGGATATCGAGTCCCTGACGCCGCTTGAGGCGTTGACCAGGCTTTACGAACTGCAAAAGAAGGCGAGGGAGGGGTGAGGTAGAAAAACCCTATACCTTAGTCGCTGTTTTTGATGACACCATTTCTCGAGGTAAAGTGTCAGGATATGGTGATAGCATGGTAGTCCTCGTAGTAAGACTGAGTCCAAGGACTGCTAATAAACTGCCAATCCTATTGAGGGTTGGATTTGCTTCTCCTCCCTCCAGTTTAGCGATATATGATTGAGAGACACCCAGTCTGGCTGCTAGCTGCTGTTGAGTTAGATTTAATTGCCTTCTTGCTTCAGCTAGTGTGATGCCAAAACTTGATTTTGCCTGAGCTGCGCCAAACATTTTTGCAAACTCCGGGTCACGAAGGTTTTGCTCTAAGGCATCTCTGAAAGTCCTGGTCATGGAAGTTGCCTCCTCGATTGATATTCGTGGAGTTTAGAGCGCGCTATATCTATTTCTCTAGCTTCTCGCTGTCTCTTTTTGATAAATCCGTGTAACAGAATAAAACTATTACTCATTACTTCGTGGTAAAGTGCAATCCGGTTGCGGCCACCTATTAACTCGTAGAAATCCTCATCCTTATTTTGAATGCGTTTTATCATATTCGTTCGTAGGAGTGTAAGTCCATGTTCTTCAAGTCGACGGAGCTTGTCCATTATTACAGCCCTGGCATTTCTGTCCAAATTATCTAACCACTCGGCAACAGGTTGATGGCCGTTCGGCTCTGTATAGTAATCAATATAGTACACGGTAGATTATAACCCCACAGGTAATATTAGTCAATAGCAATCATAAAATAGCAATCATGGCATATTTTAACAAGCTTTTGCCATACAGGTTATTCACTAAGGGAGGTGAAGTCGCCCCGATTAGCTTAGCCGTTTTTCACCACGTAATTTCTCAGGGTGCCAATGGGCTCAATTCTTATCTCCACCGTATCGCCGGGGTACATCGGGCCGATGCCACCGGGTGTCCCGGTAGCGATAATATCCCCCGGCAGCAGCGTCATTACATGGGACGCAAAGTTTATCAGTTCGGGGATGGGATAGATAAGGTCGCTGGTATCTCCCTGCTGTTTGCGTTCTCCATTCAGGTATGTTTCCACCACCACATTCCCTGGGTCAAGCTCGGTTTCAATACACGGTCCCACCGCGGCAAAGGTGTTAAAGCCCTTGGCACGTGTCCACTGTCCATTGCGGTTCTGCAGGTCGCGGGCGGTAACGTCATTAAAGCAGGTATAGCCCAGGACATAGTCCAGGGCGTCCTTGACTGATACCCTCCACACCGGCTTCTTGATGACCACTCCCAGTTCACCTTCATAGTCGACCCTCTCCGAGGCGCCGGGATAGACAATGTTGTCCTCCGGCCCGATTACCGCCGTGGACGGCTTGAGGAAAATCAAGGGGGCGTTGGGGAGGGGGATGTCCATCTCCTCAGCGTGGTTTCGGTAGTTAACCCCCAGGGCCACTATCTTGGAAGGCGTGCACGGGGACAGCAGTTTAACCTCGCTTAGCTGATAGTGGTGCGCGGAGGGTTTGATGGAGCGGTAGGGCTTGTCCTCAATGCCCTGGATAGATTCGCCATCCAGAACGCCGTACCTGACCCTGTCGCCGGTGGCGAAACGCACAATCTTCATTGGTTGGAAGTAAGTTTAGCGCTGTCAGCCGCAGATTGCAAATTGGAGAAGGCCCCGCTTAGCCTTGACAGGGTGCTGCCATCGTGCTAGAGTTCTCTACCAACCCCGGTATTGTCTAAAGACCCCGCTTGTTATCAATGGCTCCTCTTTAGAGTCGGAGCGGACAGGTGATAGAATGGCAGCAAGCCCTGAGGGTAATAGTGCTCGGTTGGGGGAATTGTGCCGCCAGAGTATGTCGCAGAGGCGGGTAATTCTTGCCAGTAACCGGGGACCTGTTGATTACCATCTCACCCGGGATGGGCAGCTTCAAGCCCGCCGTGGTGCCGGGGGTGTGGTTACTGCCCTCAGCAGTCTCAGCCAGTATATGGAGCTTGACTGGATTGCTAGCGCGATGGGGGAGGGGGACAGGCGAATGGCCCGGGAGGCGCCGGGGGGGAGGATTAAGGTACCCCACGAGGGCGAGAACCTGTATCTCCACTTTGTGGTTAGCCCCCGGAGCAGCTATCACAAATTTTACAGTATCTTTTGTAACCCCCTGCTCTGGTTTCTGCAGCACTATATGTGGAGCTCAGCCCGCACCCCCAATATCGACAGTAAGGTTTATGATGCCTGGGAGAACGGTTATGTCGCGGTGAACGAAGCCTTTGCCCGGGCGGTTGTTGCCGAAGCGGCGGAAAGCGAACTTCCGCCGCTGATAATGCTGAATGACTACCACCTTTATTTAGCCAGTGCCTATATCCGGCAGCAGATACCGGATGCGGTAATTCAGCACTTTATTCATATTCCCTGGCCGGCGCCGAGCTACTGGCAGCTGCTGCCCGACTTTATGCGGCGGGCAATTGTCCAGAGCCTGAGCACCGCTGATATTGTAGGCCTGCAGACCCGGCGGGATGCGCGCAGTTTCCTGCAGTGCTGTCAAACGTTTATGGATGATGTCGAGGTAGACTACCGCCAGCAGACCATCCGCACCGGTGAGCATGTTACCCAGGTCAAGGCTTACCCGGTATCGGTTGACGTCACCGGTCTAAAGCGGACGGCTTCCCTGGCCGCGGTGAGAGAGTACCAGGCTAAATTGCGCCCTCTTTGCGGGGAGCAGACCATCGTCCGGGTCGACCGGCTTGAACCCAGCAAGAATATCATCCGTGGTTTCAGGGCCTTTGATATCCTGCTGGAGCGCTATCCGCAGTTCCAGGGGAAGGTCAAATTGCTCGCCTTTATGGTGCCGACCCGGACTCACCTGAGGCAGTATCAGAGATATACCCAGGATGTCTTTGAGCAGATAGAGGCTATCAATAACAAGTACCAGACCGCGGACTGGCATCCCGTTGATTTCTTTTATGAAAACAACTACCTTCAGGCTATTGCCGCGATGTGCCTGTATGACGTGCTGCTGGTGAATGCCGTTATCGACGGGATGAACCTGGTGGCCAAGGAGGGCCCCACGGTTAATGACCGTGATGGGGTGCTGGTCCTCTCGGAAGCGGGCGGTGCCTGGGAGCAGCTGGGGCAGAATACCCTGACGGTGGCGCCGGCTGATGTGGAGGGGACGGTCCAGGCCCTCTACGCGGCCCTGACCATGCCTGCCGATGAGAGGCACCGGCGCGCTGCGGAGCTCAAGCGGTCAATCGAAGAGGAGGACATCACCGGCTGGCTGCTTCATCTTCTGGAAGATACGGTCAGCTTGCTCGCCCAGCGGTCCCGGTCAACCACTTGAGGAAGCGCTCCACATCCTCTACTCCGTCCAGGG
>JAUWPF010000102.1 GCA_030611745.1 Chloroflexota bacterium
GCCTCTATCATACGATAGGTGGTCTCTACCGGGAACACGGCTCCCTTGCTGTTAAAGTAGTTGAATTCACCCAGGGCAAACCATGCCGGCAGCCCTCCGCCCCAGCTGAGCCGGTATTTTTCATCGGGAATTACACCGTCCTTATTGGCTACCTTCTGCTTCAACTCATCATACAGGTCCTTGAAGAAGTCATAGGCTTCCTGCGTCCCCATCATAAACACCATCGGCACCATCGTATTCATCGCATCCCCGGTGCCCATCGGGGTAGGGACAGCCCGGCGCAATTCATAGGCTTCCCAGACCAGGTTCCAGGTCCGGTCGGTAAGCTCGACCAGTTCGCTCAACTTGTCCCAGTCCATCTTGTGCCCGGTGTACTTCTCCAGAAACTCCACCAGGCCCCTAAGCTGCTCAACGAAGTATTTTATATAGTAACCCTCGACCTCATGGTAATCATAATCGTCTTCATACAGAGGCCAGGTCAGACCAACATTATATACCGGCACATCGGGCATATAGTGCTGGGCCGCCTGAAACCACTTGTTGCGGGGGTCACAAAGTATCTGACCGCTGCCCAGCATCACCGTCGGTTTCACCTGACCTCCCCAGGGCGGTTCCGGGGGCATCTCACCCAGCTCCTCGCGCCAGGCATCAAAGCCCAGACCGCACAGGGCATAGGTACAGAGGGAACGGGAAAGGTTTCCTGCCTCGGCTTTCTCCAGGAACCGCTGGGCATCACGCTTGGCCCCGCAGATGCCAGCATAGTTTTCCACCCAGTGGGGCACGATATCCATCGCGTGAATGATTTCATCATAACAGCAGCAAATAAAGGTAGAAGCGATGGGCCTCCCCTCCTCCTTGGCCTGCAGCACATTGCCAATCATCGCCTTAACCATCGGGGCTACCTTGCTCGCTGCCTCGGTAGCCGTCCTTCTCTTTTTCCTCTGCTCCGGCTTTTTCTCTTCTGCCATTTATCTCTCCTTCTACCTATCCGTACCGGGTGCCTTCAGCCAATTAACTCCAGGAATGCCTGAATCCTGGTCCTCATCCGGCCAATAGTCGACATTGAATACTCATCCTCAAGGTAAAGCACCGGGGTACCGAGTGACTCGATATAACCCTTGACCTGAGGCACTTCAAAGCCAAACGGGTCACAGTATTTATAGATATAGAGGATAACACCGTCAGCCTTAAAGTCCTTGATTGCCCGGCCAATGTGACCAAACCTGTGTTCCAAATACTCCGCGTAAGTTCCTCCCATCTCCCGGTAGGTCCGCCCGCAGTTTATCTTCCTCAGATAGCGCTCCGCGATACCATCGAGAGGGGCCCTGGTAACATCCACATCGGACCAGTGCTCCCTGCCACCGGGACACAGGTCATCAGCAATTACATTGGCACCACTATCCTCAACCAGCTTAATAAAAGCCATATCATCAACCTGGGCACCAACGACCATTATCCGGGTCGCTCCCCCTGCCGGAGCGCGCTCCCTCTTTTTGACCTCATCAATGACACTGCCCAATAGCTCAAGGGATTCCTCCACCGGGATACTCATCGCAGCAGTTAACACCCTGGTTATTTCTGCACCCGAGATTAGCGGCGGGGCTGACTTTCTAAGCTCGTACAGCTCCCTTACCCTGGCCCGGTTCTGGTTGCAAAGCCCTATTGCCCTGGCCAGAGCCTCATCGGAGATCTCCTTCCCCGCAAATCCACCCAGGCTCTTTCTGAACGTAGCCAGCTCGGCCTCAAAAAACTCCAGCGAGGAGTCATCATCCGAGTGAGGCATATTGATAAAATGGTTGTACCCCAGCCCCAGGGAATACTTCCAGACATCATAGGTGCGGACGATACTGTCACAGGCATGAGGTATCACCAGCCCATCCAGAAATTCATACTTACCTTTGAGCGAGAGGTCAAAACAACTCCGGACCAGGGGACAAACAATGGTCTCCATCTGGGTATCAGCCCTGGTAATCGGCTCATTGACATCCCCTTTTATCCTGAAAGGAACAAGGCCGGCCGCCGTTATAATCTCCACAGGGGTTAAAGCACACAAATAGCCAATTACCTTTTTCCCCTGGCCTTTCAGTTCCCTGGCTCTCAAGCCATAGTCCTGATAATACCTGGCTACCGCTGCCAGTCCGCCAAGACTACTTTCTGTTGACATTATCAAACTCCCTCTCTGACCTCTCTCAGTTAATTACTCCCCCATCCTTAAGCTTGGTGATATCATCCCAGGTGTAACCAAGCTCCAATAATATCTCCTCAGTATGCTGCCCAAGTTCGGGGGCCTCCCGTCTCCACGATGCCGGCGTCTCACTGAAGTCCCAGGGGAAGCCAACCATCTTTATCCTGCCAAACACCGGGTGGTCAGCATATATAAAGTAGTTGTTGGCCAATGTCTGAGGGTCATTAGATACCTCCATTGGTGACTGAATAGGAGCGTAGATCAGGCCCTCTTTATTAAAAATCTCAAACCACTCGTCCCTGGTCCTGGTAGCAAACTTCTCATCCATGATACGGATAAGCTCCTTGGCATGCTCACCCCTGGCCTCAATACTGCTAAATCTGGGGTCATTCTCCAGTTCCGGCATCCCCAGGGCCCGGCAGCAGTTGGGCCAGTACCTGTCCGGCTGAAGGTGAGCCAGGATAAACCACTTACCGTCTTTAGCCTGGTAATGGTTATAAATCGGATTCCCGGCTTCAGCCCTGATTTCCCTTGGGAATTCCTGACCAAGGACAGCCGGCGCCGCCATAATCAGACCGAGCATCGCAATCAAGCTGCCCATTAGAGAAGTGTCCACCACCTGCCCCTTCCCCGTCTTTTCTCTAGCGTAGAGGGCAGCCGTAACCGCCCAGGCACACGTAAGACCACCAAGCTCATCACCCATCCCGGGCAAAATTTGAGCCGGCGGGGCATTTCGCTCACCACAGGACATCATCAGCC
>JAUWPF010000098.1 GCA_030611745.1 Chloroflexota bacterium
CGGAGTAGTGTGCGCCGGGTAGACATGCGGATGGCCTTTGATACGCTGGAGTACTTGCGAAGGGGAGGACGCATCGGCACCGCCCAGGCGTTTCTCGGGTCTATGCTTAAAGTTAACCCTATAATTACCATAAAAGATGGCTACACCGAGGCGGTCACCAGAACACGTTCCAGAGAGAAGGCAATAGACTATTTGTATGACTTTGCCATGAGCTTCCCTCATATCGAGGAGATGGCGATAGAGGATGCCACTACTCCCGATGAAGCCGAGATGCTGGTGGAGCGACTCAGTAGTAAGCTTCCTGGAGAGCGTATCTACCGGGCAAAGGTAAGCCCCGTAGTGGGGACTCATGTTGGCCCCCACGTTCTGGCAGTAAGCGTGCTGCTTGGACAGTAGGCTAACGATATGCTCTTCGGGGACATGGTATAATACCTCTATTGAGGAGGAATAGTAAGATTGTCCGCCAGGGTTAAGATCGTCACCGATAGCACCGCATACCTGTCGCCAGAGACAGTTGCCAGATACGATATCCGCGTTGTCCCACTCAAGGTTATCTTTGGAAACGAGTCCTTTGCTGAGGGGGTAGATATTACCAACGAGGAATTCTATCAAAGACTGGCAAAGTCTAAGGTGCTCCCCACCACCTCACAACCTCCCATCAGCGACTTTATCCAGGTATATGCCGAGCTAACCCGGCTTGGCTATGATATTTTTTCCATTCATATTTCGGGCAAGCTGAGTGGGGCCATTAATTCAGCTCTGGCAGCCAGGGCAGCCTTCCCCCAGGCCCGGATCGAGGTGGTGGACTGGCTCTCTATGGGGATGGGTCTCCTGGTTCTTGCCGCTGCCCGTGCCGCTGAGGAAGGGCAGGGACTGGCCGAGATTAAGGCAGTGATTAAACGACTCACCGCCAATATGAATATATTTGGTACTCTCGGTACCCTGAAGTACCTCCAGAAAGGGGGGCGCATTGGAGCTGCGGCAACTCTGGTGGGCACCTTGCTCAAGATTAAGCCAGTCCTGACTTTGGATAACGGCGAGGTCAGAGTCCTGGCCAAGCCGAGAAATAGAGACAAGGCTGTACAATGTATGCTGAAGTTTATGGCGCAACGGGTGGAAGAGAGGGCTCGTATTCACGGGGCAATTGTTCATACCCGAGCCTCTGAAGAAGCCTTGGTATTGGAGAAAGAGGTTCGCGCCCGCTTCGACTGTGATGAGCTATACTTTATTGAACTGGGACCTGTATTTGCCACCCATACCGGTCCCGGGACGCTTGGCATGGCCTTCTATAGCGATGAACTACCTGAGCGGGACAGCGAAGGGAACTACTCGAAATGGATTTGACCCCTGCCCAGTTAAGAATAGACCCGGAAAGGCTGAGCCAGAAGCTGGAGAAATTTATTCACACCAGCGTGCATAACCTTAATCGGGACGGGGCAATTATTGGTTTAAGCGGCGGGCTGGACTCCAGCGTGGTATTGGCCCTTTCGGTGGCTACCCTTGGTTCGGACAAGGTTCTAGGGCTGATTATGCCGGAGAGGGATAGCCAGCCGGATAGTGAGCCTGATGCCAGACTCCAGGCTGATGGGCTGGGTGTCGAGGTTGAGAGGGTGGAACTGACGCCGATATTAGGTGATATGGGGATTTACCATCACCTGCCAGAGGCTGCCTTTGCCCGGCGAGGAATAGCCGCAGTTGCGGTCAAGGCAGGCTACAAACTTTATACCGGCCTTACCGGGGAAAGACCGTTCCTGAGCGGTCTTGAGGGAACAAGCTTTGGGCTGCTTAAGAGAGCTAATGCATATTACAGGATGAAGCATAGGGTGAGGATGGTGCTTCTATACTCTTATGCCGAGCGTCAAAACCTTCTGGTGGTGGGAACAGCCAACAAGACCGAGTTCCTCATCGGTTTCTTTATAAAGTACGGTGATGGCGCGGCAGATATTATGCCCCTCCTCGGGCTCTATAAGGCACAGGTGAGACAGCTAGCTAAGTTCCTCCATGTTCCGGAGAAGATTATAAACAAAGCCCCGAGTCCGGACCTCGTCCCCGGAATCACCGACGAGTTCGCCATCGGTATTACCTATGAGAAGCTAGACCTTGTTCTCGCTGGGCTGGAGGCAAACATGGAGATGAAAGAGATAGCAGAGGCGAGTGGGGTAAAGCAGGAAGCCATTGAATACGTAAGGGAGCTGGTCAAAAGGTCGGAGTACATGAGAAACCCGCCCCTTATTCCGGACTAGTTGTACGTGACTAGAAGCAAAAACTCTGGCCTGCCCCCCGTAAAGATAGTCGTCAACCACTTGCGTAAAGTCGTGGTCAACCAGATTGTTCAAGGCACCTATGAGACTTGAGCGCCTTCTCAAAAAACCGCTGGAGCGCCGCACGCTGCAAGGCTTTGATTACGCAAAGCCTGCGCCGGATAACGAAAACATCCGCTCTCCGCACCAATCAGGACGGCGCGCAGTACGAAAGGGGTGGGTAAAGGTAACTGTCACCTGAGTAAGGCTATGAATTATCGCCATGATATAAGAAATATCGCTATTATTGCCCATGTAGACCATGGGAAGACTACCCTGGTAGACGCTATGCTCAAGCAGAGCAAGGTGTTCCGGGATAACCAGGTAGTCGGTGAGCTGATAATGGACAGTAATGCCCTGGAGCGTGAAAAAGGGATTACTATTATGTCTAAAAATACAGCCGTGCTCTATAAAGGGGTCAAAATCAATATCATCGATACTCCGGGGCATGTCGATTTCAGCGGAGAGGTAGAGCGCGTCATCAGTATGGCTGACGGTTGTTTGCTTCTGGTAGACTCTGTGGAAGGCCCCATGCCCCAGACCAGGTTTGTGCTTCGCCAGGCCATGGCAAATGGTCTGAAACCCATTGTGGTTATCAATAAAATAGACCGGGACAATTCACGGATAGCGGAGGTAATCCGGCTCACCCAGGACCTGTTCCTGGAATTAGCTACCAGTGCTGACCAGCTTGACTTCCAATTATTATATGCCAGTGCCAGGGAAGGTATCGCTGTAACCGAACTGGGGATGAAAGGCAAGGATATCTTTCCTCTCCTTGATTGCATATTGGAAAAAGTTCCCCCGCCTCAAATTAAGAGCGGTCCGTTTCAAATGCTGGTTTCTAACCTGGACTATGACAGCCACAAGGGTAGAATAGCCAT
>JAUWPF010000095.1 GCA_030611745.1 Chloroflexota bacterium
TTCTCACACTGGCTCTCTGGCGGGCAGCTATGAAATCTATGCGGCTGCTTTTGAGCAGGCGGGCATTATGATGGTGGACAGCTCTATCGAACTGCTGGATGTGGCTAAAGCCCTATCCCTGTGTCCGTTACCCGGTGGCAACCGGGTAGCCGTTCTCTCCGGGCAGGCGGGCCCGGGCATAATTATGAGTGATGTCTGTGAGCAGCATGGTCTGGTGCTGGCTGATTTTTCGGAAGAGACCACGCGGCGGGTACATGAGCTGCTGCCCCCGGTGGCCATGAGGTCAAACCCGATCGACATGGGGCCTGCCTGGTATGACTGGGAGACCACGAGGAAGGTAATCGAGGTTGTCTTGGTTGATGAGAACGTGGACGGCCTGCTCTTGTATGCGGCTTATGCCTCAGCCAACGAGCCTCTGCTCAGGGAGATAGACAGCTTGCTGAAGTCACCGCCTGCTGAGAAGCCTATTATTTCCTGTCTTCCCTCGCCGACCGGGGTATGGGTTGAGGAAAAGCGTGGGCTTGGCGAAGGTGGGGTTGCCCTCTATCCCACTCCGGAGAGGGCAGCCGGGGCTATGGTGGGGCTGGTGAGGCGGGGCCGGGTAGTCAGGCAGCGGGGCTAGACCCGCCGGTATTTTTCAACGAACCGTCCCATTCGTTTGAGTGCTTCGTTGATGTCGGCCAGCGAGGTGGCATAACAGCAGCGGACATATCCTTCTCCACACTGTCCGAAGGCGGTGCCGGGAACGACCGCTACCTTCTCCTCAAGGAGAAGTTTTTCGGCAAATTCCTCTGAGGTCATCCCGGTGGTCTTTATCGAGGGGAAGGCGTAGAACGCCCCTTTCGGTTCAAAGCAGGTGAGCCCGATATTACGCAGTCCTTTAACCATTACCATCCGCCGCCGGTTATAGTCCTCGACCATCTCGGTGATGCTATCCTCGCCTGATTTCAGGGCTTCAATGGCGGCTATCTGCCCCATTGTCGGGGCGCTCATGATAGTATACTGATGTATTTTTGTCATGGCGGCGATGACCCTCTTACTGGCGGCAGCATAGCCAATGCGCCAGCCGGTCATGGCATAGGCCTTGGAAAAGCCGCCGAGGAAGACGGTCCTCTCTTTCATCTGGGGCAGGGTGGCAAAATAGGTGTGCTCTATACCGTAGACCAGCCGGGCGTAAATTTCGTCGGAGATTACCAGGAGATTACGGCGCCGGGCTACTTCGGCTATCTCCAGCAGTTTGTCTCTGGTCATCACTGCCCCCGTGGGGTTGGATGGATAACCGATGAGAATGGCCTTGGTTCTGGGAGTGACCCGCGTCTCGATATCAGCCGCGCTGACCTCGAAGCTATTTTCCTCGTCGGTGGGCACCATCACGGGGGTGCCTCCAGCCAGAATGACGCTGGCACTGTAAGCAACATAGCACGGGTCGGGCATAATCACCTCGTCACCAGGGTTGATGATGGCTCTCATCACCAGGTCCATGCCTTCGCTGACCCCGACCGTAATCAAAAGCTCAGTACCAGGGTTATACTCCAGGCTGTAGTTAGTTTTCAGATACCGTGACAGTTCCTCGCGCAGCTCGGGTATACCCGAGTTTGAGGTGTACATCGTGTAGCCTTTCTCGATTGACTGGATAGCCGCTTCGCGGATATGCCACGGGGTGGCGAAGTCGGGTTCACCAATCCCCAGTGAGATTACCCCTTCGACGGAAGCCAGGAGGTCGAAGAATTTTCTTATTCCCGAGGGGACAAGCTGGTTTACCCGCTTTGAGGTGGGGGGGCGGTATTTTCTATGCTGGGCCGTGGTTTTTATTGACATAAAAATCTCCTGGACGGTAAAGGCTTGTCTTATAGTATCACCGGCTGCCGCTTGGCCCCATCTCCTCCTTCTAGAATTTCACCATCCTCCTTATATCGCTTGAGCACGGGGTGGGTAATCGTTCCTTCTACCCCCTCGATAGGGGCGAGCTTTTCGGAGACAAAACTGGCTATCTCGTGCATGGTCTTGCTGGCCACGATGATGACCAGGTCATAGGTGCCTGAGACCAGGTAGACCGAGCGGGTCTGGGGAAAGCGGTAAATATGCTCGGCGATGGCGTCGAAGCCAACGTCTTTCTGAGGGGTAATCTTGACCTCTATCAATGCCCATACCTGCTCTTCCTCTACCTTCTCCCAGTTGATAATCGTTTTATACTTCAGGATGGTCTGGTCTTTCTCGGCCTGCTTGATTGCCTTGGTGACTTCGGCGGCAGGGACGCCGGTCATTACCGATATTTGTCTGGTGGTGGTTCGAGCGTCATTTTCCAGTATTTTAAGGATTTCCTTTATCATTTTGGCCTCCTCACCGGCCCGGTTAGCGACCACTGTTTTTGAGTCTCATTATAGCACAGGTGGAAGAGTTTGTTGTCCCGGGTTCGGACCTTAAAGTGTCTCTCCCCTGGCTCCTGCCAGGCGCTCTCCATTTCCTCGACCTCATACTCTATACCCTGCCAGATAAAAGACCGGGGTCTTTCGGCGTAGGTATGACCGGAATAGCAGTCTACCTCAAGATTATCCTCTGCCGTACCTTTCGTATTAAATAACCCTGCCTTCTTTTTTTGCCTTATTATCCAGGTAAGCTCCAATTGCTAAGCCGATAGCCGTGCCAATTGCTGGCCCGATGCTGGCATTGTCCAGTGCCGCACCAAGGGCGGTGCCAGTGCCCACACCAATCGCCATCCCGATTCCAATATATTGTCTTTTAGTAACCAGTTTGTGTTGCTTCTGAAGGTGTTTGGTAATGTTGCCAATTGTCCTGGAGTGTCTCTTTCGCGTTTCCTTATTGAGTAGCTGGAGTGAGTAACCCAGCTCTTTCGTGAGTGTTGTGATTTCCTGCTGAAACATCTGACATTCCCCACATTCGGTAGCGAAGTCAGCAACCCTTTTAGCCACTCGCAGAAGTAGGTCCAGCTTATACTTTTTCTGGTCTTTCTGGCTGAGGGTATCTTTATGCAGGTTAATTTCCCTGGTGGTATCTTCATACCAGTTACTGCGAAATGTCATAGTATCCTGTACTTTTCAGGTGTTTTATTTGGAAACCCTATCCCCTTCCCCTTACCAAGGGGAAGGGGGATTAATTACATAAGAGAGGCTTCGCCTCCCTTTGACTCTCATAACTCAAAAACCTAGACAGGCCTTATAATTCCTTATCGTCTTATTAAACCAATACCTGCTTAACGCTTGCCTACGATTTAGCAGTTTTTTGAGAATCAGGTCATATTCATAGAGTATTCTTTCTCCTTTTAGAATTGTAATTCTTAGAAGATGTTGATTGATATTTGGTTCTTCATTTTCCTT
>JAUWPF010000079.1 GCA_030611745.1 Chloroflexota bacterium
TCATCAACAATATCCATGGTAAGCTCCCGAGTAGTTCCCCCAGCACCGTAGGTTACTGCGAACCAATCTGGTTTCAGTTGCTTGAGGATGCCCGCAGTTTCAGGAAGCTTTTCCTTCCCTTTTTGAGTTTTCGGTGGGAAACACACAAACGAGAAGGTTCGCTTCTTCTCTCTCAAAATATCCGATATTTTCCTTATCATTTTACCCCCTAACTTTTAAAAAGCTTTTAAGTCGTGCTAGGCTATACCGACGGCTAATTTTGCCGCTTTCACCGTATTTAGCATTAGCATGGTGATGGTCATTGGTCCCACCCCGCCCGGTACCGGCGTTATGGCTTTAGCCTTCTCTTTAACTGCGTCAAAATCAACATCTCCGCACAGGATAGCCTTGCCCTCTGGTGTTTTTCCTATTCGGTTAACGCCGACATCAATTACCACTGCTCCTTCCTTGACCATATCAGCGGTGATTGCCTTGGGTCTGCCTGCGGCTACAATCAGTATGTCGGCTCTCCTGGTATGAAATGCCATATCCCTGGTTCTAGTATGGCAGACGGTTACCGTGGCGTTAGCCCCTTGCTTTTTTTGCAGCAGCATATTGGCGATGGGTTTACCCACGATGTTGCTTCTGCCTACAACCACGACCTCTGCCCCCTCAATCTTAACCCCAGACTTGATTAGAAGCTGCTGAATTCCATGGGGGGTGCAGGGCAAATAATCCGGCTCGCCAATCATCAATTTGCCTACATTCACCGGGTGAAAGCCGTCGACATCCTTTCTGGGGTCGATGGCATAAAGGACTCTGGTCTCATTGATATGTTTGGGCAGGGGTAATTGGACTAAAATACCATGAATCTTGGAGTCTTTATTTAACCTGTCGATTAAAGCCAGCAGTTCCTCTTCAGCGGTATCGCCCGGGAGGTCGTATCTTTGCGAGTAAATACCCAGGGCGCTGCAGGTCTTCTCCTTCTGTCCAACATAAACCTGGGATGCCGCGTCATCACCCACCAGGACAGTGGCTAACCCCGGTATGAGATTGTGCTTCTCCTTGAGTTCAGCGATTTCCTGTTTTAGCTCCTCTCGAATCTGTCTGGCAATTTCGGTGCCGCTAATAATCTGTGCCGGCATTTTCTACCCCCTTATATCAAGTTTTGGAGGTTAAATCTTCCCTCCCAGCTACATAAAATTGCTAAAAGAGCCCCTGCACCCTCCCCGTCTTTGTATCGACGTCTATTTTTCTAAATGCTGGGTTGGAACTGGTTCCCGGCATCAGGCTGATGGTCCCGGCACGGGGGCAGAGAAACTTCGCCCCGGAATAAATTAAGACATCGCTGATGGGCAGAATCCACCCTTTAGGGACACCCTTAACTGACGGGTCGTGGGTGAGGGAGAGATGAGTCTTCACCATAATGGTGGCATAGTCATCATAGCTAGAGTCGGACTCAAGTGCTCTGGCTTTGGCCTCGGCCTCGAGAGTCCAGGCGACGCCGTCAGCCCCATAGACCGTGGTGGCAATCCTGTTTACCCGTTCCCGCAGTTTCAATTCCATGGGGTACAGGAATTTAAAGCTGTTTTCTTCTTCGCAGGCTTCCTTAACGGCATCGGCCAGCTCCAGGGCGCCGTCGCCGCCACGAGCCCAGTGAGTGGAGACAACAAAGCGTACTCCAGCCGCCTCAGCCGCCTTTTTAACGATGGCAATCTCGCCATCAGTGTCGGTGAGGAAGCGGTTAACGCATACCACCGGGGTGATACCGGAGGTTTTGGCAATGTTGATGTGGTGAAGCATGTTGGGAATACCCTTCTCCACAAGCCCGGGGTCAGGGTTGGTATAGACCTGGGACAGGGGTAGACCACTTGTCACCCGGGGACCGCCGCCGTGCATTTTCAGTGCCCGGATGGTGACGATGAGCACCGATACATCCGGTTTGAGACCGCTCAAACGACTCTTGACATTCCAGAACTTCTCAAAGCCGATGTCAGCACCGAAGCCGCTCTCAGTAACATGGTAGTCAAACATCTTGAGCCCGATGCGGTCGGCGATGATGGATGATTGGCCTATGGCAATATTGGCAAACGGTCCAGCGTGTACCAATACCGGCTGATACTCCACGGTGCACATCAGGGTAGGGTTGATGGTGTTGCGCATCCAGGCGGTCATAGCGCCTCCTACCTCCAGGTCACCGGTGGTAACGGGATTCCCCCGCTTATCGAAAGCAACGGTAATGTTATCCATTCTCTCCCGCAGGTCAGCTAAATCCCTGACGATGGAGAGCATGGCCATAAGCTCGGAACTCACGGCGATGCTGAACTTGGACTGCATCATGAAGCCATCCCGCTTCCCGCCGATACCGATAACAATATTGCGCAGGCTCTGGGCACAAAAGTCTATAACCCAACCCATTTCCACACTGGTAGGGTCGATGTCCAGACGGCGCATCCTGGTGAGCCTGGCCAGTTGCTCATCATTGTAATTGCGTTCATGCTGCATTCTAGCGGTAAGCGCAACCATGGCTAGGTTGTGGGCATTCATGATATCATTAATGTCGCCGGTAAGACCCATGGAAAATTCGGTCATGGGAATAGCCAGGGCATTACCGCCACCGGCAGCGGTTCCCTTGATATTCATGGTTGGACCACCTGAGGGCTGACGGATAGCACCACCCACATTCAGCCCCCGCTTTGCCATACCTTCTAAAAGGCCCATTGTAGTTGTCGTTTTCCCTTCCCCCAGGGGTGTGGGGGTTATTCCGGTTACCTCAATGTACTTGCCGTCCGGCTTGCCCTTGAGGCGCTCGATAATTTTCATGAGATCGAGCCTGCATAATCGCCCGTAAGGAATTAACTCATCCTTCTCTAGGCTCAGTCTTTCCCGCCATTCATCAGGGGTTGGCATGTTTGCTTCAGCAGCTTCGGAAATCTGCCAATCCTTCATTTTTACCGTATCGTAGGCCACAGAGAAACCTCCCTTAATTGCTTAATTTTTGGTGTTGCCGGTAAGCTTCGATATAACGCCTAGCACGTTTATCACGACCTAGCACAAGGTCAGCGGCTAGAACAATTGAACGCACCTTAGCCACATCTACAATAAGACAGGGCACGTCGGCAGCAATGGCAATAGCCACAAAGGCATTACCAAGCACGCCACGTTCAGGCAAGCCAAAGGAGACATTGCTGGCTCCCCGGGTCAAGTTCACCCCCAGTTCAGCCTTGACCCTCCGAACTGTCTCGATGGTCACTAGACCGGACTTAGTATCAGCTCCCACAGCAGAAGCCAGGCAATCAATAACAATGTCCTCACAGGGGATACCCACTGCCCCGGCCCGCTCTATAATCTTGCGAGCAATAGCCACCCGCCGCTCTGGATTATTAGGGATACCTTCATCGTCCTGGGTTAGACCAACGACTGCCGCCCCGTACTCCTTGACCAGAGGCAAAACCCTCATTAGAGACTGCTCTTCACCAGTAACTGAGTTGACAAGCGGCTTACCCTTGTAGACCTTGAGAGCTGCTTCTAAAGCCGCAGGGTTAGCACTATCAAGGCACAGAGGCACATCCACCACCTCCATAACTGCCTGCACGGCCTGAGGGAGGAGGGTTACCTCGTTTACGCCGAATGTACTCACGTTGACATCGATAATATCCGCCCCAGCCTGCGCCTGAGCCAAGGCTTCCTTGCGGACACCCTCCAGATTACCTGCCTTAAGAGCCTCAGCTAGTTTTTTCCTGCCTGCGGGGTTAATGCGTTCGCCGATAAGCACTGTCGGCTGGTCACCGCCGATTATCACTTCTTTCGTGAAGCTTGACACTCTGGTCTCCATCAGTCAATCTCCTCCCTCTTGCTGTCTATAATCCTGTATCGCCCTAAGTAACTCGCCTGAATGAAGGTCTGCTCAAAGTTAGGAGCACTGGCTAATTCAATATATTCGACTTGGGAGGCAATAGCTTGGGCCTCAGCCCGCTTCCTAAGAGAAATTAGAGCCAGCTTGGCCCCTATGCCAGCAGCGTTCCCTACCTGCTGGAAGCAGCTCAGGGGTAATGAAGGTAACATGCCAATAGTTACCGCATTGGCTATGTCAATGTAGCTACCAAAAGCTCCAGCAATGATTACCTGCTTAATTTCTTCCTCTGCACAGCCATTAGTTTCCAGGAGTACCTGGATGCCGGTCCGAATAGCTGCCTTGGCCAGTTGTAATTCTCTGATATCCCGCTGAGTGATAACGATAGCCGGTTGCCCATCCCGTTCGTCCTCACTGCCCAGTATGAACTCGCGTTGCTCTTTGTCAGAACGCACTCGGTGGTGGTTCCTTATCATTTTTCCGCCTTTATCAAGCACCCCGGCCAAGTAGAGCTGGGCCATAGCATCCAGGATGCCTGAGCCGCAAATACCAATCGGCGGCACCCCATCAATAGTCTGATACTGGATGCTATCATCTGCTA
>JAUWPF010000064.1 GCA_030611745.1 Chloroflexota bacterium
GACCAGCAGCAAGAAGGCAATTAGCTCCTTGACACCGAACTGGGGGCTCAGGGGGAAAGCAAGCTGACCTGGCGAAAGGCAAGACGTAAGGCCACTCCATCCCCCCAGGCGAGACAGCAGTATTGCCAGGCCGCCGAAGATGCCGGCAAATATTATTCCCGTTTGCAGGGTATCGGTCCGAATAACGGCATACTGACCACCCAATATGGTGTAAGCAACAAAGACCACAGAGCAAACTACCATCCATAGCACCGGGGTGCCAATGCCAAGCACGCTCAATATCTTCCCCGAAGCTACAATCTGACCGGCAACGATACCCGTCCAGGCAATAACGATAAGGATGGAAGCAGCCAGCGCAATCCGACCATCATACTGCTTCCCCACCAGTTGCGGCAGGGTATAAAGACCGGACTTCCTCACCTTTTCAGCAAAGAAAATGCCTAAAATCACCAGCCCAATGCTCCCTACCAGTAGCCACCAGGCTCCGGTCAAACCCTGCGTAAAGCCCAACCCGGCCATACCCACCGTGGCCGAGCCGCCAACAATAGTAGCCAATAGTGAGCCGGTAATGAATAGAGGTGAACCCTTTCTGCCGGCAACAAAGAAGTCATCAATCCCCTTTGCCCTCCTCCGGCTCACCACCCCCACGGCAATCATACCCAGAAAATAGGCGGCAATAATTACCAGTTCAAGCACTTCTACCCCTTTCGTTAACTAAACAAGTAGTATAAGTTAACATAAAAGTCAAAAAAAAATTAAGCCTCCTTAACCAGGGCATCCCCATCCATAGGAACCCTTGTTTCACCATCTACATTGCTGATGATTAAACAGCCGTTGTCGTCTATACCCCTTAAGAATCCACCCCGTCCACTCCCTCCCCGAGCTACATGCACCCATTTATCACGGTGCCAGCAGAGTTTATTCCAGCGCTCCGCAATCAGGTGGAATTTGCCCTCACCAAGTAATCTATAGTTACCCTCTATTTGCTCAAGCAGGGTCCGGAGAAGCGCCAGCCGGGAAACGCGGACTCCGGCCTCATATGAAAGGCTTGTCGCCTCACCCACGAGCTCCGGAGACCCCGCCAGGTCAAAGTTGACATTCAGACCAATACCAAGGATAACAAAATCAACCCTGTCCAGTTCAGCGTCAAACTCAACCAGGACACCGCCGACCCTTCTACTATTTAGCAGAACCTCGTTAGGCCACCTGAGTTCGACTTCGAGTCCGGTCAGCCTCCGGATACTATCGGCTACGGAAAGAGTGCCAAGGATGGCAAACCAGGATACCTGATGGGGCAAAACACGCGGCCGGAGAATAACCGAGGCCAGGATATTCACCCCTTGTGGTGAGACCCAGCGCCGTCCGCACCGCCCCCTGCCCTCTACCTGCTCCTCGGCAATTACCACACTTCCTTCAACAGCACCCTTCTCAGCCAGACTCCTCGCCATCAAGTTAGTGGAATTAATCCTCTGGTAGTAATAAATATCCCTGCCGATAACAGAGGTTGCCAGCCCTCTGCGTAACATGACAGGCAGCAGCCTATCAGGATAAGATACAACCTTATACCCCAGCCTGGGCTTAGCCTCGACAACAAAGCCCTCACTTGCCAGCTCCTGAATTTGCTTCCAGACCGCGGTCCTGGAAACTCCCAACCTGCCGGCCAGTTCTTCCCCCGATATATAGCCCTCGGCCCCGTACAGCATGTCTAAAATTTTAAGCTTGTTTTTCACTACCGGCTCCAAATTCAATCTTACTTTAAGGATGTGATATCTGTCAACCTGTGCCCGGTAAAAAGTTGACGTTCCTCTGTTCTGACAACAAGAGACCTCGGGTTTTGTCCGGGAATAAACGATATGCAGGGTAATGAAATGCTTGATGAGGAGAGTGCGTCTGCTTTTAAGCAGACAGGTATTATCTTCCTGGCTTTTCGCTACCGATAATGGTAATCTCGATATCTTTGTGGCAGTGGGGGCAGGTTATATTCAGAGTAATGGGCTGTCTCATCACCCGTTCCGCAACAGCGGTAACTATTGAATCAATATTGTCCAGACGCTGGTCAAGCATATCAAGGCGCCGCTCCAGACGCTCAACGTTCTGCTTATCACCAGGCTGAGCAGACTTATCACCATTCGCCAAGGCTGCACTCCCCGAGGTTATAACCGGGTTAATTATATGGAATAGGTAGCGCTATGTCAAAGACAGCATTGATTTATGCAAACTGGTTGAGTATACTGAATTTAGACAGTAAATAAAGGAGGTAAGCAGATGCCTGAAGAGGTAATTGGCCAGGTCAGTGACTTCTTTGCCCACCCGGTAGTGGCCGGCATCCAGCTGACAGGCACCCTGAAAGCAGGAGACAGCATCCACATCAAAGGCCATACCACCGACCTTGAATTCACCGTTGAGTCAATGCAGATTGACAATGCCAATGTCACCGAAGCCAGGGCAGGAGACGCTATCGGCATCAAGGTTAGTGAGCGGGTAAGAAGGGGAGACACCGTTTACAAGGTCTCCTGATTATTAAAAAGACTCCCTGGGCCCTAAATTTACACCCAATATAATAATGAGCCCGTGCGCTCTCTTATCTCAGTTCGCGGCTTAAGGGTATTTGATTAGAAGCGGGGGTAATGAAAATGAGTGTGAGAATATTAATCGAGCGTCACGTGAAGGAAGGTAAGGAGGGCGAACTTATTGAATTACTGGTTGAACTGCGAACCGAGCTCATTTCGCAGCCAGGCTACATTTCGGGTGAAATACTCCAGAACGTGGAGGACAAATCCACAATCTTTGCCCTCAGTACCTGGGCAAGCCTGCTTGACTGGAAATCTTGGGAGGGGGAACCCGAACGTCTTGAAACCGAGTCCCGGATTGAGTCCCTGCTGACGGAAACACCAAAATTGACCGTGGCCACTGCCCTTTGAACCGCTCCCGGGACACCGTTACTCCAGACAGGCGCTAGCCTATACTCTTAACCAGGTTAGCCATCTCAATGGCGGTTACCGCAGCATCAAAACCCTTATTCCCCTGTTTGGTCCCTGCCCGTTCAATAGCCTGCTCCAGGGTATCAGCCGTGATTACCCCGTAGATAACCGGCAGCCCGGTGTCCAGGCCTACCTTGGCGATGCCCTTGGTGACTTCAGCAGCGATGTATTCAAAGTGAGGCGTCCCCCCGCGAACTACAGCGCTGAGACAAATAACGGCATCGTATTTCTTGGTCTCGGCTAATTTCCTGGCTATCAGCGGAATCTCAAACGAGCCCGGTACCCAGGCAATGTCGATGTCGTCCTCACTCACGCCGTGGCGGAGTAAAGCATCCTGCGCCCCATCAAGCAGCTTCCTGGTAATAAACTCGTTAAAACGGGAGATAACCACTCCGAACTTCAGCCCCTTCCCCAGTAACATACCCTCGAAAGGTTTATTCATCGCTCCCTCCTTGTCATTACCCCCTAATTATCACCAGGGGGTGATACTTCCAGAAGATGCCCCAGCTTCTTCTGTTTTGTCTCCAGGTAATGGCGGTTATACGGGTTGGGGGGGATAATAATAGGCACCGTCTCCACTACTTCAAGTCCGTAACCTTCCAGCCCGATTACCTTCTTGGGATTGTTGGTCAGCAGTCGAATCTTATGCAAACCCAGGTCAGCCAGAATTTGAGCCCCGATGCCATAGTCACGCAGGTCGGGGGGGAAGCCCAAAGACAGGTTGGCTTCCACCGTATCCAGCCCTTCATCCTGGAGCGCATAGGCACGAATCTTGTTATGGAAACCAATGCCACGCCCTTCCTGCCGCATATACAGGAAAACACCCCGCTCCTCCCGAGCGATACTCTGCATTGCCAGCGCAATCTGCTCTCCACAATCACAGCGAAGACTGCCAAAGACATCGCCGGTAAGGCACTCACTATGAACCCGGACCAGCACCGGCTCCCCGGTAGATATGTCTCCCATCACCAGGGCGACATGCTCATCCGGGTCGATATCACTCCTGTAGGCAATAGCAGTAAACTTACCATACTTCGTTGGCAACTTTGCCTCGGCCACCTGGTGTACCAGCTTCTCGTGACGGCGGCGGTAAGCAATAAGGTCAGCCATACTCACTATCTTAATCCCATGCCGGTCGGAGAGTTCCTCAAGTTGAGGCAGCCGCGCCATAGAGCCATCTTCATTCATAATCTCGCAGATAACACCCGCTGGATAGAAACCAGCCAGCCTTGCCAGGTCAACTACAGCCTCGGTGTGCCCCGCCCGTACCAGAACACCACCTTCTCTCGCCCGTAACGGAAACACATGCCCCGGTTGAACTAAATCCTCAGGCCTGGTTGCCGGGTCAACCATCACCTTTATTGTTCTGGCCCTGTCAGCAGCCGAGATACCGGTGCTCACTCCGTGCCTGGCTTCAACAGAGACAGTAAAAGCGGTGGAAAACCTCGATGTATTCTCAGCCACCATCAACGGAATCTTCAGTTCGTCCAGCCGTTTGCCCATAACAGGCAGGCAGATCAACCCCCTGGCATGCTGGGCCATAAAGTTAATCACTTCAGGGGTAACCCCCCCGGCAGCTATTGCCAGATCACCTTCGTTCTCTCTATCCTCGTCATCGATAATAATAAGAAACTTGCCTGCCTTTATATCCTCAATGGCTTCAGAAATACTCGATAACCCCATGCCCATTCCTCCAAACAGAATATCAGCCCACCAGGAATCCGTGCTCCTCCAGAAAATCAACGGTTATCCCCGCATCACGAGGCTTAATAAACTGCTCTGCATATTTGGCAATAATATCTACTTCCAAATTAACCACATCGCCAACTCGCCTGTCGCCAAGCACAGTATGCCGGCGGGTATAGTCAACAACTGAGACCTGAAACGAGGTGATATCTCTGGCGGCAATAGTCAGGCTGACCCCATCAACGGCAATAAAACCCTTCTCCACCACATAGCGCATTATTCCGGGGGAAGCTTCAAACCTGATTATTACTGCCCCGTCTTCCTCACCAATCGAGGCCACCCTTCCCCTATCATCCACATGTCCCTGGACCAGATGCCCTCCCAGACGTTCTCCCAGAACCAGGGGCCGTTCCAGATTAACCCTATCGTTAACCCTGAGTAAGCCAAGGTTCGCCCGCTTCAGCGTCTCTGGCATTATGTCAACCGAAAATGAGCGGGAATTAAGACCGGTTATGGTCAGACACGCCCCATTAACCGCCATACTTCCCCCGACTTCCATTCCCTGCAGAACATCAGTGGCGGCAACGGTCAGACTATCGGGTCTCGCCAAAATAACCCTGCCCACTTCTTCTACAATTCCGGTAAACATTTCTACTTCCCAGCCAGGATGCTGCCCCCTGACGGCACATATCCACTGACCATCAAATCATCACCAAACCTCTCGACAGCAACGCGCTCCAGCCTGAGTGAATCCGCCACCTTATCAACCCCCTTACCCGCAACCGGCGTCTTCGCCTCACTCCCCCCGATAATAATCGGGGCAACGAAGGCAACGACCCTGTCAATCAGGTTAGCGTCAAACAGAGAGCCGAGGAGAACCCCACCGCCTTC